>NZ_JADEWA010000176.1:0-10150 GCF_015207865.1 Dolichospermum sp. LEGE 00246 | reverse complement strand
ATTTATCAGGTTATTTTTCTATTAATTCATAAATAATTGTTGTGTTACCTCCTCTTCTGATAGTTGATCTACTTCTGCTAAAATCCTGGCTAGTTCATCATTTTCAGCTTGCTCAATTTGTTGTTCAATAACTTTCTGGGCAAGTTCGGCAATGGTGGGATTTTCAAATAAGTAACGCAGAGGGAAATCTAGAGAAAAGACTTCTCTTAAACGAGAAATTGCTTGGGTAGCTAGTAAGGAATGTCCTCCTAATTCAAAAAAGTTATCGTTAATTCCTACTTGTTTTAATTTCAGAACTTCCGTCCAAATTGTGGCTAGTTCTTTTTCTGTATCGGTGCTAGGTGGAACAAAATCAACTTCTAAATTTCTTTGGGAAGTATCAGGAATAGGCAAAGCTCGACGGTTGATTTTCCCATTTGGAGTTAGGGGTAAACTCTCTAGACATACGAAAGCGGTAGGAATCATGTAATCTGGTAGCTTTTCTTTGATAAAGTTGCGTAAGCTGCTAGGGTTGGGAGCATGATCTTTTGCTACCAAATACGCTACTAATAATTTCTGACCTGGTTCATCTCCCCATGCAATTACTACCACATCTTTTATATCAGGATGTTGAATTAAAACAATTTCAATTTCTGCTAATTCAATCCGAAAACCGCGAATTTTTACTTGTGTATCAATTCGACCAATAAATTCCAGATTGCCATCAGGCAACCGACGGACTAAATCTCCGGTTTTATAAAGTTTTCCCCCTGCTGCTGCCTCAAAAGGATTAAGAATAAATTTTTCTAGCGTAAGTTTTGGTTGGTTTAAGTAGCCTCTAGCAACACTTGCACCACCTACATAAAGTTCCCCAGGAACACCCACTGGTACTCTATGTAGATTCTCATCTAGTATGTAAACTGTTCTATCACCGATAGGTTTACCAATAGGAATGGAATTGACATTTTCGCCAAGTTGTTGAGGAATTGGATAACAACAGGTAAATACTGTGCATTCTGAAGGACCATAACCATTGATGATTTTGGTTTCTGGTAATAGTTCTAAAGCACGACGTACATGATTTATAGACAAAGATTCTCCACCAATAAGCAGTTTTTTAATGCCTAATAAACCTTGTGGCATTGTATTAATCATCATATTGAATAAAGCAGAAGTTAACCAAAGAGTATTAACTTTTTGTTCTTGAATAATTTGGGTTAATTTTTCTGTTGTAGGAATTTTTTCTGGATACAGTACACAACGTCCACCATAAAGCAAGGGTGTCCACATTTCTAGGGTGAGTCCATCCCAAGAAATTGATGAATGTTGTAGCCAAATTAGGTTTTCGTCAAGTTGAATATAATCAACCCCAAACATAAAACCTATAAAGCTACGATGGGGAACTTCTGTTCCTTTTGGTGTTCCTGTTGAACCGGATGTATAAATGATATAAGCTAAATTTTCTGGAGTAACTTCACTGGGGAAATTATCTGCTGAATATTGGGCGATAATTTCCCCATCTGTGTCAAGATTCACCACTGTTTGCTGATTGAGTGGGAGTCTATTTTGTAAATGAGTTTGTGTTAGCAAGATGGGTGTTTGTACATCTTCCAGCATTAAAGCTAGTCTTTCTGTAGGATAAGCTGGATCTAAAGGTACATAAGCACCTCCAGCTTTGAGAATAGCGAGTATTCCGATTACCATTCCTAAGGAACGCTCAACACAAATTCCTATCTTGGTTTCTGGTTTAACTCCTAATGATTTTAAATAATTTGCTAATTGATTAGCACGGTTATTTAATTGCCGATAAGTTAAATGTTCTTGTTTATAAACAACTGCAATCTTATCAGGTGTTCTCTGTACTTGTTCTTCAAATAAAACATGAACACATTGATAATTAATATTTTCCTGATTTTGATGATTCTCTAGATGATTTTCTAAAATTATTAATTCTTGTTCTTCTGCTGCACTGAGTAAAGATATTTGTGAAATATTCTGTTGTAAGTTTTCAGAGAATCTTGTGAGCAATGTTTGGAAATGTCCAATCATGCGGACTAATGTTGTTTCATCAAAGGATCTAGTATCATAAACAAATCTACCTCCTAACTGTGAACCAGGGTTAATGACTATTGTTAATGGGTAGTTTGTTCTTTCAAAACAACTCAGATGACTAATATCTAAGGTTTTTTCCTTGTCTTGTTTACTGGAATCTACGGGATAATTTTCAAAGACTAACAGACTTTCAAATAATGGCATCCCTGGGAGAATATTACTTACTTGTTGAATTTCTGCCAGGGGAAAATAACTATATTGTTCTTGTTCTATTGCTTGAGTTTGTAATTCTTGCAGCCAAGATAATATTTGTTTTTGATTATCAATTTTTACACGGGTGGGAATGGTGTTAATTAATAATCCCACCATTGATTCTATGTTGTCTATTACAGGTTGACGACCGGATACAGTTGCTCCAAAAACTACATCTTTTTCGCCACTATAACGGGAAATTAATAAACTCCATGCTCCCTGTACTAAATTATTTAATGTTAAATGATGCTGTCGTGCCGCAGCTTGCAACTTTTCAGTTACCGTTTGAGATAATTGAAAACGTTTTTCTTGATATATTCCCTTACTTCTGTTCCCAGTTAAGAGTTCCCTGTTCCCTATTAAGGTAGATGTTTCAAAACCTTTAAGTGTTTGTTGCCAAAATTGTTTAGCTTTGTCAATATCCTGTTGTTGTAACCATTCAATATATTCTTTATAAGGTCGAATTGGTGACAATCTTAAATATTCACCCCGTTGATTTGCTTCATATAAAGCGAAAACTTCTTTAAGGATAATCTGCATTGACCAACCATCAAATAATATATGGTGATGACTCCAAATAAATTGGTAGGTGTTCTCAGTTAATTGAATGATGGTAAAACGCATTAAAGGAGCTTGATTTAAATCAAATCCTTTATGGCGATCGCTCACCAAAAAATCCTCTAAATTCTTTTGTTGTTCATCACTTGTTAAATGTCGCCAATCCAATTTTTCCCAGGGAAGATCCATTTGCTTACTGACCATTTGCAAGGGTTTTTCTATTTCTTCCCAATAAAAAGAACTGCGTAATATTGAATGTCTGGCGACAACTTGTTCCCAAGCTTTTTGAAATACTGAAAAATTCAATTCCCCAGAAAGTATACAAAGTAACTGCTCAAAATAAACTTCTGATTCTGGTGCATAAAGGGTATGAAACAACATCCCTTGTTGCATGGGTGAAAGTTCATAAAGGTCTTCGATACTTTGCATACATTTCCTCTGAGTTGGTGATTGGGGACTGGGGACTGGGGACTGGGGACTTGGAAAGAATTAACCAATTACCCATTACCCATTACCCATTACCTATTTATTTCTTCTTGTTGAGTTTGGCTAGGAATTTATCTAGCTGTTGTTGATTGAGTTTAGCAGCAGAGAAATCAGATGGTGTATAGCTTTGATCGTCTTTTGATTGACAGTGATCTATGAGGTTTGTTAATGCTTCCATAAATCCTGAAGCTAACTTTTCTATGGTGTCCCGCTTGTGAATTTTATCACTATATGCCCAAGTCATTTCTAATTTCCCAGACCGAATAAAACCGCTAATTCCTAATAGGTGACTACGACGATTTAATCCACTTTGTTCTGATTTAAACTCTTTAGCTTCACCTAAAACTGATGATGCTTTCAGAACTTGATCAAATTGTCCAAGGTAGTTAAAACTAACTTGCGCTGAGGGGAAGGAAGCTAATTTTTCGCGGATGCTGGTGTCTGTGTTTAAATATCGCAATACACCATAACCTATCCCCCGGTTGGGAATGCTTCGCATTTGTTCTTTGACTGATTTTAATGCTTCCCCTGGTTGATTTTCTGTGATTTCTAAACCCACAGGGAATAATGTTGTAAACCAACCTACAGTTCGTGACAGGTCTACATCTTCAAATAAGTCTTCTCGTCCATGTCCTTCTAAATCAATTAGTAAATAATTTTCTCCTGTCCATTGGGTAAAACTCTGTATTAAAGCTGTCAATAAAACATCATTAATTTGGGTATTGTAAGCAGCAGGAACATCTTGTAATAGGGCGCGGGTTTGTTCTTTATTGAAGGCCAGTGATACAGATGCAGTTGAGGCTAGGGTATTATTTTCCTCAGATGCAGGATAGTCTACTGGTAAAGGTTTGGTGGAAATATTAGATTGATTTACCCAGTAATCTAACTCTTTCACAGCTTCGGTTTGAGCATATTCTGTTAAGCGATCGCTCCAATATTTCCAAGATGTTGTTTTCTCTGGTAATTTTATCGCCTGTCCTCGGCTCATTTGTTGGTAAGCTGTGACTAAATCTTCCAATAAAATCCGCCAAGAAATCCCATCAACTGCTAAGTGATGAATCACCAAAAGTAAACAACTGGGTTTATTACTTCCTAATTGGAATAATCCAACTTTGGTAATTTCTCCTGTTGCTAAATCCAAACTAGCTTGTAATTCTGTATCTTTAGTTCTTATCGCTGTTTCCTGTTCTGCTGCTGACAGGTGCGATAAATCAAAGATGCTTAATGGTACAGTTTTTTGTACATCGGTGTGGATTTGTTGCCAGTTTTCCCCTTCCTGTACAAATTGCGATAGCGTACCCCTGCGGGGAAGCAAGCTACGCGGAGCGTCCTGGAGGAAACTAGTGCTGCTGTAAGCAGTTCGCAAAGCATCATGATGTACCAAAAGCTTTTGTACCACTTCCTGCAATAACTCAGGTTGCAAATCAGCAGGAACTTCTAACAATGCTGATTGGTTAAAGTAATTGATTTCTGGTAATTTCTGTGCAAAAAACCATTTTTGAATCGGTGTTAAACCAACTTTACCAGTTACTAAACCTTGTTCGGCGTTGATTTGGCGAGTCATACCCGCTACAGTCGCTAACTCCGCAATGGTTTGATACCTAAATAACTGTTTAGCGGCAATTTGAATACCCGCCTGATTCGCTTTAGAAACTAGCTGAATACTGAGAATTGAATCTCCACCCAATTCAAAATAATTATCGTGAATGCCAACGTTTTCTATTCTCAGCACTTCTGACCAAATCGCCACTAATTTCTCTTCTATTAATGTGCGTGGTGCTGCAAATTTATCTTCATCACTGCGAGAAAAATCAGGTGCTGGTAAAGCCCGATAATCTACCTTTTGGTTAGAGGTCATGGGTATGCTATCTAACACCATGAACGCCGCAGGAATCATGTAAGTAGGTAATTTCTGTTTAAGAAACTGGCGCAGTTCGTCAATTGTTGGCTGTAGTGCTTGGGGTACAACATAAGCTACAAGTCGCTTTTGTCCAGTAGTTTCTTGATGGGCAATAACAACAGCTTGGGATACTTGCGGATGTTGTCTTAATACTGTCTCAATTTCTCCCAACTCGATGCGAAAACCGCGAATTTTCACCTGATTGTCAACTCGTCCCAGGTATTCTAAATTGCCATCTCTTCTAAATCTGACTAAATCCCCAGTTTTATAAAGCTTTGGGCGTTGTATATTTAGTGGATGATTTTGTTGGTTTTGTGGGATGGGCATCTTGCCCGTCCCTTGTATTTCTGAGGCAGCCAAGATGCCTACCCCACAAGAATTGTCTGCAATGGGGTTCTCAATAAATTTCTCGGCTGTGAGTTCTGGACGTTGCCAATATCCTCTTGCTAGTCCTGCTCCCCCAATGTGTAATTCTCCAGGAACTCCTATAGGTACAGGTTGCTGATATTGATCTAAAATGTAAACCTGAGCATTACTAATGGGTTTACCGATGCTCACAGAAGTATTTGTCGGGGTGAGGCGTTCTAAAGTAGTAACTACTGTGGCTTCTGTCGGTCCGTAACTGTTAAATAATTGGGGCACTGGGGAAAGATGCGCTGTGCAATGATGCCAATGTTGCACTTTTTCTAGCTGTACTTCTTCCCCACCAATAATTACAGTTCTCAAACTTCCAGGAATGGGGGAGTTTTGGGGTTGCAGTTCTGTTACTAACTGATGCCAATATGCTGTGGGTAAGTCCAAAACTGTTAACTGCCATTTTTGACAACACCGCCAAAAATCATCGCTGGAGTTGAGCATTTCTTCAGTGCGTAACACTAAGGTTGCACCAACAGCAAGACAGGGGAAGATTTCTTCTATGGATGTATCGAAGCAAACAGAGGCAAATTGTAGAACCTGATCTTGAGCATTTATACCATACTCATCAATGGCAGTGGTGACAAAGTTCAACATGGAACGATGTTCAATCATTACACCCTTTGGTTTACCTGTAGAACCGGAGGTATAAATAATGTAGGCTAGGTTATTGAGTTGAACGTCACTCACTGGGTTGGCTGTACTTTGGGTAGCAATTTTTGCCCAATCTGTATCTAAACAAATGGTTTGTCCGGTATAACCTGTTAGTTTCTCTTGGAATCTATTTTGTGTAAGTAAAATACCGAGTTGGGTATCTGCGATCATCTCAGATATGCGTTCTTGGGGATAAGCAGGATCAATGGGAACGTAAGCACCACCAGCTTTGAGAATTCCCAGTAACCCAGCAATCATTTCTAGGGAACGGTCAACACAAATACCTACCAAGGTTTCGGGTTTAACTCCTAAACTTTGCAAATAGTGGGCAATTTTGTTAGCGCGATCGCTCAATTCTCGGTAAGTTAATTTTTTACCATCCTGTTCTACAGCGATCGCATCTGGTGTTAATTCTACTTGCAGTTCAAATAACTTCTGGATACACTGAGTCTGTGTATTTTCCCTAGCTGTTTGATTCCATTCCCCTAGTAATTTTTGTTGAGATGCTGTCACCAGAGGTATTTGACAAATTTTTTGTTCTGGGTTAGCAAGCATCTCAATTAACACCTGTTCATACTGCTCTAGCATCGCTTCCATGCTTTCAGCATCAAACAAGTCGCTGTTATATTCCAAATCCAGAGTAATTCCTCTTGCTCCTGTTTTTGCACCGGACTGTACACTTTGTTCAAACCTAGGGATAACTAAGAAGTCAAGATCAAACTTGGCAGATTTGTTATTAGCTGGTTCATGCAAGGTGAAGTCAAAGCCAGGGAATTTTAAATAGGGTTTGGCGGAGTTATGGAAACTAAACATCACCTGAAATAGCGGATTATGACTGAGGTTGCGAATCGGTTTCACTGCTTCTACCACTTTATCAAAAGGTACGTCTTCGTTAGCGTAAGCTTCCATTGTCATTTGGCGCACCCGATCAAGTAATTCCCGCACTGTGGGATTTCCTGAAACGTCAGTGCGTAAAACTAAGTTGTTAACAACCATACCCATGATCTTCTCGATTTGGTGCATCCGACGATTGGCAACCGCAGAACCGATAAAAATATCATCTTGGCTAATGTAACGATGCAACAGGATGATAAAACCTTCCAGCATCGTCATAAATAAGGTTGCACCTTGCTGATGACTGAAATCTCTCAGGGATTCGCACAAATCAACAGGCAATTCCATCCTGGCGTGTTCGCCATTATAGGTTTGCTCTTTGGGACGTGGGCGATTGTATGGTAATTCCAACAACGGGGGAATCCCGGCTAACTTTTGTTGCCAATACACCAACTGCGCTTGAGCTTCTTGTGTTTTTGCCCATTCACGCTGCCAAGTAGCAAAGTCAGCAAACTGGTAACTTAATTCCGGTAATGGGGAAAGTTTACCCGCCCACAAAGCTTCATACAGTTCTACCAACTCACTTAAAAAGACGTTAAATGACCAGCCATCATGCGCCATGTGATGTTCCACATGGGTCAATATATAATCCTGGTCGCTCAACTGAAATACCGCCCATTGCACTATGGGTAGTTGGGTTAGGTCTAGGTGTGTGAGAAGTTCTGCCTCTACTAACTTTTGTGCCTCTATTTGTCGCTCCGGTTCAGGAATGTCCCGCAGATCAACGACTCTCAAAGCGGCTCCTGGATGTGGGTGAATTACTTGATAGAGTCTACCATTCACCTCTTGATAAGTTGTCCTGAAGATTTCATGCCGCCTGACAATCTCATCTAGAGAACGTTGTAGAGCTTCAAAATCCAGTTTGCCTCTAATGTCCATTGTGGCCTGGAATTGGTAGGCGCTGTTTTCTGGTGCTAATTTATAGACAAAGTAAATGCGCTCTTGGGAAAAGGAAACTGGTACAAGTCCTTCATGGGAAATATGTTGAATGGTAGGGCGTTCCCATTGGGTTTGTTCACCACCTTGGGCAATGATTTCAGCTACAGCAGCTATGGTGGGGTTAGCAAATACTTGAGCAAAAGATATATTGACTGAGAAAATTTCCCGCGCCCGATAAATCATTTGCGTCACAATCAGGGAGTGACCACCCAAACAGAAAAAGTTATCATTGACTCCCACTACATCTAGTCCTAATAACTCAGTCCAGAGAGTCGCTAACTGTTCTTCAATAGAGTTACGGGGTGCAACAAAAGCTGCTGCTAAATCGGGGCGTGTACGAGCAGGGGCTGGCAGACTACGACGATCAACTTTACCATTCGGGGTCAGAGGTAAGGAGTCCAGCACCATCCAAGCCGCCGGAATCATATAAGCGGGTAGCTTGTCTTCGAGGAAGCTTTTTAAGGTTGTGGCGGTGACTGGGGATTTTTGATTGGATACAACATAAGCAACTAGCCGTTTATCACCAGGAACATCTTCCCGAACAGTTACTACTGCTTGTTGTATATCTGGGTGTTGACTTAAAGCCGTCTCAACTTCTCCTAGTTCAATCCGAAAACCGCGAATTTTGACTTGGTTATCAACTCGCCCCACAAATTCAATATTACCGTCTGGTAAATAACGGGCTAAATCTCCCGTTTTATACAATTTTGGATTTTGGATTTTAGATTTTAGATTATGAAACGGATGAGAAATAAATCTTTCCTCAGTTAACTCTGGACGGTTCAAGTAGCCTCGTGCTAAACCATCACCACCAATATATATTTCCCCTGGAGTACCCACGGGAACAGGTTGTAGTTGTTCGTTAAGTATATATATTTGTGTATTGGATATGGGGCGGCCAATGGGTAATGTTGTGCTACCTTCTGGTACATCTTCTACTGGATAAAAACAGGAGTATGTTGTACTTTCAGTTGGTCCATAAACGTGCAGTAAATTCTGGGGTGCGCCATTTGTCAGCACTGCTCTGACTGTTTTCGGATCTACAGCTTCACCACCAAATAATAAGTATCGCAGGTCTTTAAATGCCTGGGGAACAATGTTAGCTAATTGATTAAATAAGGCGGTGGTTAAAAATAAGATGTTAATTTTTTGTTCACTGATGTAGTCAGCAAAATCTAGAGGTGAAAGCAGAACGTTTTGCGGAACACCGACTAAGGTAGCGCCATGTAATAGCGAACCCCAAATTTCAAAGGTGGCTGCATCAAATGAAGTATTGGAAGCTTGGGCAGTACGGTCAGTGGTTGTAACCTGTACATAATTGGTATTACATACTAGCCGATTCACCGCCTGATGGGGTACAGGGACTCCTTTGGGTGTGCCTGTAGAACCAGATGTATAAATCACATAGGCTAGATTTTCTGCTGTGACATCGCTGGTAGGATTTTCTTGATTTTGGTGATCGATTAATTCCCAATCTTGATCTAAACAAACTGTTTTTACTCCACTTTCCGCAAAGCTTTCCACAAATTTTTGCTGTGTTAACAGCACTTGCACTTGGGAATCTGCCAGCATGAAGGATATCCATTCTTTGGGATAGGTGGGATCTAGTGGTAGATATGCTGCACCTGCTTTGAGAATACCCAATAAACCAACGATCATTTCTAGGGAACGTTCCACAGAAATCCCTACTAAAACTTCTGTTCCTACACCTAAAGATTGTAAATAATGAGCTACTTTATTGGCTTGGTGATTCAACTGTTGATAAGTAAGTTTTTGCCTATCAAAAATAGCAGCAATATTATCTGGAGTTTTTTCTACTTGTGCTACAAATAATTCATGGATGCACAAATGTTGAGGATAATCTACTGTGGTATTATTCCATTCCACCAATATTTGATGTTTTTCCTGTTCGGTTAAAACGGGCAAATTCTCCAGAGAATTATTTGATTTAATCACCATTTCTTCCATGATTTTGGTATGTAAATTGATAATTTTACTAAGGTGGTAAAAAATAATTAATAC
>NZ_JADEWA010000018.1:0-27658 GCF_015207865.1 Dolichospermum sp. LEGE 00246 | reverse complement strand
ATGTATATTGTTCAAATCTAGCACAGTAGGAAACATCAAGGCAGAAACAAGGTAATGGTGAAAGATGAATTTACTTCTTTCTACCCTTGTCGTGGAAGAATTTCATCTTGATGTTTCTCTTTTTTAATAATTTGTAAATTGTTGATTTTTATCAAAATCTTATCTGATTAATTATTCTTAAATTCAGCAATATTTACTTAAGTAAAGTATAAATTTTACATAAAATCCCCATGCAATAAAAAGAGCAGGACTTACGCAATTGGCACATTGGTAGGGTGCATCAGATATCAACAATCTGTTTATTTGCAGGATTTACGCAGTCTGGCGCACCCTACAAATCTTGCGTAAGTCCTAAAGATTTTTCCTCTTTCTATGGCAAGCTGGTAGTCAAAGAGGTTATGGATTTAAAAAATGTCGTCTTTAGAAATCAAGCTACCAATTCATGAAACTTTTCAAAGTACAGTTCAGGGAGAAGGGTACTGGACTGGTTGCTTAGTAGACTTTATTCGCTTATCTGGTTGTCCAGTTGCTTGTCCTTGGTGTGATACAGGTTATGCTGACCCAAGAGCAAATTTACCCCGAATAGAACGTCCTATTGCTGAACTTCTAGGGGAAATAAAATCTCCCAGAGTGGTAATAACTGGTGGAGAACCATTTATTCATAAGTATTTACCGGAATTAGTACAAGCTTTGTTAGTTGCAGATAAGTTGGTTAGCATTGAAACATCAGGCTCTTTTTGGCAAGAAGTTTCCCCCGCAGCTTGGATTACTCTATCTCCCAAGGAACATCTTAATGCTAAATATCCCGTGCAAGGTCAGTTTTGGAGTCGAGCTAATGAAGTTAAGATAATCATAGAAACTGGTAGAGAACTTGATTTTTACGAAAAATATCTATCTACTCACCCTAATTTGCTTGTCTACTTACAACCTGAGTGGAACAGTTCCTCGAAATCACTACCGCTGATTTTCCAGATATTACAACAAAAACCTGACTATAGACTATCTTTACAAACACACAAGTATATCGGAGTACAATGACTAATCAGCAGTGGCTACTAGCTAAGGAATTCCGCTTTGAAGCAGCACATAAATTGCCTTATCATGATGGTAAATGTTCCCGGCTGCATGGACATAGTTGGCGTGGAGTTGTTTATGTAGCTGGTGATAGATTAGTAACAGAAGGTGCTAAACAGGGTATGGTCACGGACTATTCAGAAATCAAGAAATACCTCGAACCCTTGCTTGAGAATTATTTAGATCACTATTATTTAAATGAATCTATGGGTTTAGAATCACCAACTAGTGAGGCGATCGCTGCTTGGATTTATGAAAAATTAGAACAAGCAGGATTAGCAGGTTTAATAGCAGTCAGAATTGATGAAACTTGCACTTCTATTTGCTTGTATTCTAAAAATCGCATATCTGGCTGGTTGAATTCTGGTGAAAGCATAAATTTACTTCCCTGAATTTAATTTTGAAAACTCTTACCTTTGGGTGAAAATAATTCATATTTACATAATTCAACGTCTATCACTCCTGCGCTCCAGCTTGTCTTAACATATTACAAATACCACGATAATTATTGAATTCGGCAATCATTAAGGCTGTATAACCCCCTTGATTTTTTAAATTTACATCTGCCCCAGCTTGTAGTAGTATTGCTACTGCTTGACTATAACCTTCTGCTACAGCTAACATTAAAGCAGTTGCGCCAGCGGGGTTTTGCAGATTCACATTTGCTCCTGTTTCTAATAGTAATTGGAATATTTCGGGATAGTTGGCAGCTATGGCTTTGACTAAAGCGGTTTTACCATCATCTGCTAATTTATTAATATCTGCTCCATGTTTAAGTAATAGTTTGACAGTTGGGAAATGTCTTTGGGATACTGCTAAGGTGAGCGCAACTTCGCCAAAGTTTTTCTTTTCCATATCTGCTCCTGCATTTAGTAAAACTGCTACTATGTCGCTATATCCCTGGAATGCGGCTATTAATAAGGGTGTATCTCCCAAATGGTTTCTAATTTGCACATCTGCCCCTCGTTGGATTAATATTTTGACTACATCTATATATTCTTCGACAACGGCAAGATGTAAGGCTGTTTCACCTTCTTTATCTTGATGATTAATTTCCGCACCTGCATCTAATAAAGCGGTGATAATAGCAGTGTTTCCCGTTGCTGTGGCTGCTAATAATGCTGTTCCATGATCAACGTTTTTGATGTTGACATCAGCACCAGATGATAACAATGCTTGGACTATTTCTAAATAGCCTAAATCTGCGGCAATTATTAATCCTGTATCACCCTCTGGATCTTGACTATTGACAATATGGTTATTTTGTGATAATGCTTTAACTACTGTTGGATGTTTGTGTTTTATGGCTAGTTTGAACGCGGTATCATCATCTTTGTCGGTAATGCTTATGTCAGCACCGGCGGCTAATAAAATTTGTACAATCTCAAGATGACCTTTCAGTGCTGCTATCATTAATGCGGTACTACCATCATCGTTGGTAGCATTGACATTTGCTCCTTGAGAGACTAACAACTTAACAACATCTATTTGATTAGCACTGGCAGCCAGCATTAGTGCTGTTAAATTATAGGTTTTTCTGGTTAAGTTAATGTTAGCACCAGCATCTAAGAGCGATCGCACAATTTCTGTATAACCTAAATTCGCCGCAAACATCAATGCTGTAGTTCCATTTATATCGCTAATATCCACATTAGCACCGTCGGACAGCAGCGTAAATACTCCCTGTATATCCCCAGTTTTCACAGCCTTTAACAACGAATTATCTTTATTTTCTATCATTGGTTAGATCCTGTTTCGGTAGATGTGACTGATTCCAACTCCAGATTACACTTTGGCAAGATTGAAAAATTTCTACGTAAGAAAAATAAATGTATGCTAAGTTTTATGAAGATTTAATAATCGGAAGTAAAAAATATGGCTTTTGAACTAACTCCAACAATCAGATTCTGGTTGAACTTTGCTCACCCAGTTACTATGTGGGTACTATTAGCACTTTCCTTGTATGCTGCATATTTAGGATTACAAGTACAGCGTACCAGAAATGCTCAGGGAGAAGAAAAGAAAGAACTAATTAAAGGGCGTTATACCATCAAACATCACCAAATTGGTTCTATTATGTTAGCTCTGATGGTGGCAGGTTCAATCGGTGGCATGGCTGTTACCTACATTAATAATGGTAAGTTATTTGTCGGACCGCATCTATTAGCCGGATTAGGGATGACAGGTTTAATAGCTTTTTCCGCATCTCTATCTCCTTTCATGCAAAAAGGCGCAAATTGGGCGCGGATAACTCATATATTGTTAAATTTTGCTATTCTGGGGCTTTTTGCATGGCAAGCCTTCTCTGGTGTCGAAATTATTCAAAGAATTCTCACTAAAGCGTAAATTGTCAGTTGTCAATTCTCAATTTGTAGGGTGCGTCAGACTCGATAACTTGGTAAAAAACAGATTTCCTCTATCTGACGCACCATACCACCCCTGATGCCTCCGGCTCCCGCAGGGATACGGCACACTATGTAAACGCTATCAGGAGGTAGGGGGGCTTGCGCCCATTCAGGAGTATAGCTAACGCCACGCTGCGCTATCAGGAGGATTTAGAAGTAATATTAAGTCTGGAAAATTGAGCGATTTTTGATGCTATGATCATATTTTTCTTGCACCTCATTTACCTTTTATACAGATAAAACTCTTCATGGGTCTGGGTTGTAGGTTTATATGGCTAATGCCACGCTACGCTATCAGCAAACCCTAAATAGGTTTTACAGAATTTCATCAGGATTAACACCGATAGATTTTAGATAAGCCGCTAATTTTTCTTTTTGTTGGCGTTCCTCATCTGCTCTTTGTTGCTGCTCATCTGCTCTTCGCTGTTCCTCGTCTGCTCTTTGTTGTTGTTCATCTGCTCTTCGCTGTTGCTCATCCGCTCGTTCATTGCCAGTCAACAACATCTCACCATCTCCAGTCCACCAACGTAACCAAGGTATTTCCGTATCTTGTTGAATCCCCAACTCCACTCCCATTGGTGGAATCGGATAATGCCCTCGTTCATTAGCTGGCATTTTCTCATACTTACCATCTACAAGATGATAGACCTCAACCGATGATTTTTCTACCTCGTAAATAGCATAAAAAGGAATGCGAATTGCTTGTTCATATACCCAAAATTTACCAGCTTTCTTTGGTTCTCCAGTTTGTTCATCAATATCATATAATGAGGTAGTATCTCTTTCTTCTGAACCATCACCAGAGACAAATTCAATAGCAATTAATGGAGCAACAATTTCTTTCCACATTACATAAGAACGACGATATACTCCTGCTAATAAAGGGGCAACATGGGGAACATAAAACCAATCCGGTGCTTCTGCTCCTCTCACTGGTGGTTCTGTAATTCGCCAATAAATACCGCTATCTTGTCCAATACAATATCGTCCGTCAGGGTGTAGTTTTTGTAAAATTGGTTCTATAGAAGTTGTGAGAATTATACTTTGGGGTAGTTCCTGAAAATTTTTCACAAAAGTTCCATCTGAATCTGGCAGTTGTGTATGGTCGGGGAGTGTGATTTGATCGTGTTCAGATGTAGTTGGTGGTGCAATGATTGGTTTTGTTAATACCATAGCAACTTCATCACCTTAATTTATTTTTTATAGTTTAACACAGTCCTAACCGCAGATTTCTACGATGTGACAAAAAGCAATAAGTAGGTGAACACAATAAAACCAAACTGTGTAAATTTAATATCCTCGTCCATTGGAGAACCTGCTGTGTGTGTTTCTATTACCGTCAGGAATGCTTCATTGATTCCAGGTATCGTTAACAGTGCTTTTTTTCTTCCTCCTCCTGAACGGCGAATTCTTGGACTGCTGGTTTTACTCTGCTGTTCCAGATCCTCCATCCCTCTATTGATTGTTCTGTAGTTACATCCCAACAATTTACTTATGTATCCAATCCTCCCGTACCCAAGCTTTTTTGCTTCAATCGCTGCATACCGCCTACGGTCTTTCTCCGATAGAGATTCATAGTAATCTTGCATCTGCTTTTCTAGTATTGGAGAGTAGATTTCTATCAGGATATTGTTCCCTAATACTTACTTCTTTAGTCTACTATACCCCTGTCACAACTTTTGCATTTTATTTAATCCACATTCCTAAACAACACCCAAGTTTACTTTAACAATAATGTCGTTGTAATCTTTATCTCCACCCCCTACTAAATCTTCAAAACCAAAGACGTTATTTCCTAATAGGCGAATGTGATCCACCTTATCAGCGTTAGCTCCTAAATAGGCAAAGTAAGCTTGGTCAACTTGTCCATTCAAAACTTGATCCCGTGGATGTTACCTTGAGCATCATCAACTGTGAATACTCCCAGTTCATTGACAAGATTAGAACTTCTTTCTGTTAGTGTTACTTTAATTTTTGATTTGCCACCGCTATTCGAGATTTTAAAGATATCATCCGCAATTTTTCCCAGATTGAAAGTAGGTGTGCTGTTATTCTGTTCGACAGCTAAGGCAAAGGTATCAGTGGCACTTACACCATGATTATCTTTAGCCTGTACCTCAACTATGAGAGTGCCAAAGTCTGCGTTAGTTGGTGTACCGATGAAGGTGCGCGTAGCTGCATTAAATTTCAGCCATTTAGGTAGATTACTGCCATCTTTTAATGTAGCTGAGTAAGTAAGATTATCGCCTGGATCTATATCAATGAAGGTATTTGCATCAAAAGTAAAGCTGAATGGTGTATCTTGTTTGGCTTTTTGATCAGCGATAGCTCCGCTCGCCGAAGGCATCGCATTTTCTAAGGTGGGTGCATCGTTGATGGAATTGACAGTAATTTCAAACTGACTTTCGCTCGTATCTTGGCCATCATTTACTGTCAATGTAATTGTGGCAGTTCCTGATAGATTCTCGGTAGGTGTAGCGACTAAAAGGCGATTGCTATCTGTACCACTCAATACTAAATTAGTATCAGGTAACAAAGTTTGATTTGAAGACGTTGCTGTAATTGTCAGCGCGGTGACAGAAGTTTCTACATCCCCGATCGTAAAGGCGATCGCTTTTGCCGTATCTTCATCTGTTGTCTGTGCCGAAATAGCACTAATTGTCGGCGGATTTTGGACTGTAAGTGCCACCGTAAATGGAGCAACCTTAACCCCTTCGGAATCAACAACTTCTAGGGATAAACTATCAGCAGCAACGCGTTCGCCATTTTGGATATAGATCACCTTTTCATTGTCTATATCACTTTGGGTGAATGTATCGCCAACTTTGAGATCCACGCCATTTAATTTGACTAAGCCAGCCTGGGGTAGCGCCTTGAGGGTAAACTCAAGATTCCCGTCGGGGCTTTCCGAGTCGGTAGCACGCAGGATATCGCGGCTAATGATTTTGGTAGTTCCAGCTTCTAGGGTGAATCCTGTATTTTTGCTGACTTCTGGCGCATCATTTACTCCTGTAACCTCAAAAGTAACGTTGTGAATTTCATCAGAGAAAAATTTGCCATCGGTGACGCGGAAGCCAAAAAGATCAAAAGGCGTACCAAATAAATTTCCACCTGGTGTATAAGTGAGCAAACCTGCGGCGATGTCTGCCACTGAAACTTCTGTATTTCCCGTAATTTCTTGATCGCCAAGTTTCAGCACACCTAATAGTGGTGTGGTTTCAATAACTATTGATTTTAGAGTGTCATCGGGATCACCTTTGGTAAAGGGGAAGTCAGCAACAGCAAAAGTATAGGAAGTATCTTCGGCAATGGTGCGGCTAAAGTCCTCAGTCTGAGGAGCAAAAACATTAATCCCTATACCTGTTGTGTTATTTAATTGAGTTTGCAAGTTCCTGGTACTAAAGTCATTGTTAAACTGGGTATAGGAAATATCAAGCTCGTTTCGGCTGATTTTTGCCAGTAGTTTTTCTAGATTTTCGCTAACGACTTGTATTTTGCTATTGATGCGGAAAATCTTGTCATAGATATTGTAAGTTTTGGTTACATCACCATAACCACCATCTCCAACGCCATCCCCATCATAATCAATTTGTTCATAAGCTGCTTTTGTTAGAGCAACACTGGCATTTTTGATCGCTGTATCCGCAGCAAATTTTTGAATATCAGTAAATTGAACAGGCAAAAATTGGCGATAGGAAGCCTTTGTTAGACTAAAGCCATTGGAGTTAACCTGATCAGCGAATAGGTCTAAAATTTCGTTAATAGGTCTGCCTGTTAACACTGCTAATTGTTCACTGACAAGTTGGATATTTGCTCCCAGTAAGTATTGGTACGAAGCTTGATCGATGTTTGGTTCATATCCAAGTGGTGTTTCGGGGATTTTTATTGACCATGTAACCTTTACTACTGCCTTTGAGAAGTCGCCTGTCTCGATTTGGGTAGGTGTAAACTGTGGTTCAACACTAAGATCAGTCCAGCCTTTCTCAGCAGCGATATCGGCAATATTAAAATCACTTAAAACCACCTCATCAGTCAGATACTCCCCAGATGCGATGATCTTCTCTGGTTGAACAAAGGGAGGATTACTTAGTCCTATAATTACATATTCCAGGTTATAACTAGACCATCCTTTTTGAGCGGCGATCGCATCAAGATTGTCACTTATTAGAACCTGATCCGTTACGTCAATGGGATTTTGAACACCTTCAATCGAACCATCCTCATTTTCAATAATTTGGGTTATGTAAGCAATAACTTTCAACTCAGGATAAAAGTAATTCTTAGAAGAGAAGGTTAATTTTTCGGACACTAAACTCTTAGCTTCTTCAACAGTTAAATCTACTGTACTGCGGCGGACTACCCGCTCGACTAAGCTCGTAAAAGGAGTAATTACTTCTGAACCCACAGGGGCAGTTAAAATGCCATTAAAGGGCAATTCTGAACCTGAATCAATGCCGCCAATCATCGCTAATCTTCCTTCATTCAGGCTGATTATGCCATCTTGGTTGGTGTCAAATTGCGCGAACATAGCATCAGGAATCACTAACTTATATTGTCCATTTCGATTCGTTAGTGTGGTCGGTTCGCCATTATCAATAATTCCATTCAGGTTGGCATCAAGGAAGACTGTACCGCCTTGGATAAAACCATCTATTGCTTTGCCATTTAACTCAGTATTGAAACTATTTCCAGATGCGCCAACCTTAAATTCTGCTATTTTAAATTTAGCAAAATTTGTCTCCCATACGGTTGATGATAAAGCTCCTATGCCAACCTCAACTTTTGCCCCTAAGAAAGCTTCAATTAAACCATTAAGATTAAATAATTCTAAAGGTGTATCGAGACGAGAAATAATTTCTGAACCGCGAATCTTGCCATCACTAGTCCCATTAAGTTCGCCTTCATCCACCAGATCAAGGGTAATTTTGCCACCAATTCCGCCTTCCACAGCCGCTTTAATAATCAACGCTGTGGCTGCTAATCCAGCCGTGATCTTGCCATTTACTAACAATTCAGGCTTGTCTTTCCCATCCGCACCTAAATCATCTACATAAAAACCATCCAGAACTTGATAAATTTCATCTAGGGCAAAGTCTTCATCTTGCCAAGCTTCCAATCCATGAGTATCATAGCCAACGGAAAGATCGGTTTTAGCAGAAAAATCTCCCGACAGCAGCACCGATAAAGGTAGTGGCGGAGCAATAGGAGTTTCTGATTTCATGGTGTAGGAAAACTCGAAATCAGGGATATCGTATTTGACTAAATCCACATCTTTTTCACCTAAAAGCAACCGCAGAATTGTCACAGGATTACTCAGAATCGGAAACTGTAAACCTTCTAGTTTTTGCAGCTTGGAAAGAATACTAGATTGGGTAGTGTTACCTGCTTGAGTTGTGGGATTAGTAGTAGGTTGTTTTGTAGCAACAGTAGTTCCAGTTCCAGTAGTAGTTCCAGTGCCAGTAGCAGGGACATTGATGGCTGCTGTCGCGTCTTTTTGTTGGCTACTCGCTCCCTTCAAATCGCTGAGAGAGTGGCTACCCATATCGAGGATAATAGATTCATCGGCTGGTAACTTATTTAATGAATCAACAATTTCGATAATTTGGGTGAGGGTATCCGCAAATTTAATTGCTTTATCAATTTTCTCTTTAGTTTTAGGATCAGAACTGAGCGGTGCTAAAGTTTTAGCAATATCAAGTAGGGAAACTCCGGGTTTACCATCAGCATTGAAAGTATTGTCTAGTTTGATGTAAGAGAGTAATTTTGTATCTGCATTCAATAGTTGAACTATGGGTTTAATCGGATCAAGAATCTTATCTATTGCCGACATGATGGGTTTGATAAAATCGGTGAGGAAACTCCCAAAATCTAGTTTGACATTGTTGAAATCAATTGATAGTCCCTGTTTCTGTGCTTGTTCCTGATTACCATAATTGATCAAGATATGAGCCATCTTCACTCTTGGCTTGATCATCCATTGCCAAGGGGTTAAACTCAGAATAGATAAACTTTTCACTGCTATTGTATTGTTTGTCATTATTGGTGTCTATGAATGCGATCGCCACATCATTAATAAACTTGCCTTCTCCTGGATCATTGATATCTGCATTCAGTTTCAGGTCATTGTTTTTATCCCATGCCTTATTGATTTTTTCCCCTACATCGAGGATGTTGTTATTATTAAAGTCAATGTAATATTCAGGAACTGCCACAGTTCCAGCCGCCGCCGTTGGTGTCTTCTTTTTCAGAACAAACTCGGTATTAAAAAGAGTTGCATTTGTAGTGAGTGGTTCGGTAGCTTTGCCTGTAGTATCCTTGTCTAACTTACCATTACGGTTAATATCAAAGTAATAGGTTTGTACCGCACTTGTTGCATCGGTGGCTGTGCGATATATTCCCTCTTGTTGCTGGTATTGGGCTTGATCAAATTTTAATTGGGCATTAATTTGATAGTTGCCAATACCAACATTATTGCGATCCAAATAGGATACTACCACGCTCTGTTGTGGTTGATTCCAGTTATCTGGGGTAAAAGTTAGGGTAACAGGTGCAGTAACTTGGCTAGTGGTTTCCAAACCATCAGTTATAGTCACAGTGACAATTTCAAAAGGTTGTTTTTTCAGTTGTACGTCAAGGGTAAGGGCATCACCTTTATTCGTGGGGACTAAACCATTGAGTTTGACATCAAGAATATCACTGCTGAAACTATTGAGTGTGTAAATATCCTTTTTAACCTTAACTGTAGTCGGGTTAATAGGATTAACAAATTCAACTTCTGCACCAGGAGTTAAACGGATTTTGACATCTTGAGTAGGTTCACTTAATAAGGAAACTTCAAATTGGGCGGCTTCACTTTCTCCCGCAACGGTGGTATATCCTACTTCTACGACTCGCACACCAGGAACATCATCATCAGCGATCGCTAAGTTGGCAATTTTGTGATTATCATCTAGTTTATAGCCATCCCCAGCCAACAATTCCACCGTCACAGTTTCTTCGGCGACTTTAGCCAAAGAATTAACCTGTACAGAATTGACATCAAAGGTGTTGACATTAACAGAAATAGTAGCTTGAGGTTTATCCGCAAAGAGAGCTAAATCAGCTAATTGTAATTCTGCTGCGCCATTATTACCTGTAATATTTAGACGATAGTAACTGTAGTCAGTGGAATTGTTGACTGTAAAAGTGCGTGTTTCAAGTCGCTGACTAAAGATTTCATTACTGCGTTGATCAATCGGTGTAAAATTTATCCCATCTTTAGAGCCTTGTAATTGCCAATTTTTGGGATCGCGTCCACTTGCATCATTAGCAGAAGTTAGGGAATATTCGCGTAAAACAGAAGACTGATTATTTGGTAACTGATATTGAATCCAGCCCGTAGAGTTCAACAATAACCACTTACTATTAGCATTACTATCAAAAACTTTATCCTTGCTTTCCCCTGCGGGTGAGTTAGTATTTGAGACGGTAATATTTGCTAATATCGGTGATGATGTCAGATTGATCTTCTCAGTAGGAGCAAAGAGAGCTAAATCAGCTAATTGTAGTTCTGCTGCGCCATTATTACCTGTAATATTTAGACGATAGTAACTGTAGTCAGTGGAATTGTTGACTGTAAAAGTGCGTGTTTCAAGTCGCTGACTAAAGATTTCATTACTGCGTTGATCAATCGTTGTAAAATTTATCCCATCTTTAGAGCCTTGTAATTGCCAATTTTTGGGATCACGCCCACTGGCATCATTGGCAGAAGTTAGGGAATATTCGCGTACAACAGAAGACTGATTATTTGGTAACTGATATTGAATCCAGCCCGTAGAGGCATACAATAACCACTTGCTATTCCCATTACTATCAAAAACATTATCCTTGCTTTCCCCTGCGGGTGAGTTAGTATTTGAGACGGTAATATTTGCTAATATTGGTGATGATGTCAAATTGATCTTTTGACTAGGAGCAAGGGTAACGGAACTAACAACTTCCCCAATCACACCTTTAGCAAACTTTAATTTTGTCCCTTGATCGAGAGTTGCCGAAGCTGCTAAATTTGTCTCCACCGTCAAAGTCATCTGGGTTTGGTTATTACTGGCTGCACCTACAGTTCTACCCGTAACTTTGAGATTAAGTCCTTCCGCTAACTTGTCATCTATCGGCACAATTAGCAGATTATTTTGAATATTTCCAGGGGCAATCAGTACAGTTCCAGTCGGAGAAATCAGTTGATAATCATTACCATTACTAGCAGTTCCTCCCACCAAACGATAGTTAACAGCAATCCCATTTTGACTGAGGGAATTGCGCGGCGCAGGATTACTTAAAGAAACACTAAAATAACTAGGTTGCCCGAATAATTCAGAAGCTGAGGGACCGGCAATAATTTTAGCAGTTGGTAAATCGTTATCTACGATATAAACATCTTTAGTTAGACCCGTAAAATTATTATATTTCGAGTCTTCATTGGTTAATGTCAGCGTGTAATTGGGATTATTTACCCCACCATATCCATAAACTTGGATGTAATACTTTCCAGGTGCTAGACCATTAAAATCTAGTTTCTCACTATTATTTGTATAGGAAGATGATTTACTAATATGGTTGGTGAGATCAGCAGCTTTGAATAGCTTCATATCCAGATCGCCCAAGGCATTCTTAAAGTTTATCTGTACATAATCAGAAGCAGTTCCTGTATCGGGAAGAGTGAATTGATACCAGTCTTGATCCAGAAATCAAATCGAGGTCCCCATCAAAGTCAAGATCAGAAAGCGTTGTCATTCCCCTCGTCGGCAACTGGTAAGAAAAACTATTGAAAGTAAAATTAGGAAAGGTTTTTGAACCGTTATTGGTGAATACTTCAGTCCAATTTTGGGCGGCTTGTGAGCCAAAATTATAGGTAGTTCCAAAAATTGCATCTTGAGTTCCATTGCCATCCAGATCCCCAAAAGTGGGATAAACGGAGTAATAATTGTATTTACTAAATTTATCAAGCGGATTATTGACACCTGTTTGCTGTTGAAACAGGGGAATGGTGGCTGTGCCGAAGTTTTTGTAGTAGAGGAGTTTACCATCACCTGTACCCACAAAAACGTCTAAGTTGCCATCACCATCAATATCCACAAAGGCTGGCGCAGCATTAGTAACAGTATTAACACTATTTAAGGGATTATTAACTCCCGTTTGTTTGACGTAGAGGGGACTACTTGTACTTCCTTGATTTTTGTAGAATTTGATCAGCCCATTGCCAGTACCAACGAATAAATCTAAATCTCCATCTTTATCAATGTCTGCAAAAGTAGGGCGGCTATTATTGCCGACATTAATACCATTAAAGGGATTATTAGCTCCCGTTTTCTCAAAGAAAATATTTTGTAAGGTGTTAACATCCTGACCATAAATTGCAGTGCCTCCAGCTAAATCAAAGCTGACTAAAGCCCCGTTAGTTCCGGCGGGTTTATCGAGGTTAATTTCAATTTGTGGCGCAATTGTGTTACCTATTAACTTATCTACTTCAATCGCGGTGGCATTGAGAACTTTAATCGTAGCTAAGGGGAGATTTGTATTAACTTGAGCAGGATCTCCACCTAATGCGGTGTTAATTTCTTGAGCAGTTTTGAGAATTTGTTTTTCATTATCAAGATTGGTAATTTGAATGGGAATTCTTTTGTTTTGATATTGTGGATCACTGCTGCTAGTCGTCCCCATTACAGAATAAGTAATATCGCCATCTGTTTCTAGATCATCTACGCCTTTTATCGTGACACTTTGATACTGATTCCAATTGTCAGCAGTGAAGATAAGAGAGGATTTAGATAATGTCCCTTCAGTAGTGTCAATTCCAGAAAAAGTAACCGTAACGTTAGCCGATGGCTTACTAGATAAACGCAACCCAAAAGCTGATTCAGTGGGGATTCCCAGCCGATTTTCTTCAGTAATTAAGGGGCTAAAAGTTCCCGCAAAAGTTGTATCTTGAGATTGGGTGGTGCTATTAGTGACAACTTGAACATTGGACAGTTGCAGCCCAGCTATATCACTATCAACTAAAGTCAATGTGGCATTACCAACGCCAGTTTTTATGTTGTAAGCTGCGTTACTTTGCAGGTTAATACTAACAGTTTCATTGCCTTCAACTTGGGAATCAATAATTGGAGCGATCGCAATGGTAGCTTCTGTTTCTCCTGCGGCAATGGTAATTGAACCAATCCCTTGAGCATTAATATTAGCTCCAGCTATCGCATAGTCAGTATTGAGAATCGCAGTTCCTGAAATTTGATAATTTACAGTTAACCCTGTTGCTGGTGCGGGATTTTTGAGGCGAATTGTAAATTGTCCACCTTCAGCATCAGTTTCATTAGCATCACCACCACTAACAATACTAACTTCGGGTTTAATCGCTACAGCATCAGTTAAACTGCCTTCTGTTACCCGAACTTTGTCTGAAGGGTTGGTAGTTAGGGGGATAGTTAGGGGAGCTACATTTTGATAGTTCTGGGCTGTGAAACGAAGTTCTGCTTGGGCAGTGGTAATATTTTGTAAAGTTACAGTTTTTGGAATATTCCAATTTTGAGAATTGAATCGTACATCAGCATCATAATCTACTCCTGAATTAGGATCAACTTTCTTGATCAAAATTTGTGGAGAGTAGGGATCAGGTTGACTTGCCAGCTTAACCTTAAAGCTAGTGCTACCATTCTTCACAGAAAGAGGATTATTGGCATTAACAACCTCATTAAATTCATTGAGGACAATAATACCAGGTTGGAATGCTTGGTTATCTTGAATGGTTAAAGTTCGGGAACTATTATTAGGATCAATTCCATAGTTAGAAGCATTTTGATTATAAGTTCTGGTTTCGCGGTCGAAATCATAACCAATTAGGTTGACTTGAATAGTTTCATTAGATTCAGCGATACCATCAGGTATAGCCGTGAAGTAAATTCTACCAGTTCTTTCACCTTGAGGAATGACAATACCATTAAATTGGCTATTAGGATTAGTGGATACTTTGCGAATTTGAGAACTCCAATAATCTTGCGCCTGAGTGAACTGAGTGGCCGTTCCACCTAAAGTATATTGAATCCACAAACCTTGAGGAGTCGTAACATCTTTATCCAAAGTTACATCTACATAACCAATCTGAGTGGCAGGATTTTTGATGTAGTTAACTGTGCCATTGGCAGTGCCATTATTTTGGTTAGCAGTTTTATCTTGAGTATTATTATTAAACTGCCAATAACCAATTAATCCCTCTTCATTACCTTGCAAATCAGTAATCAAGTTTTGATTAATTTGAGCAGCAGTACGGGCAACATTCCAGAGACGAACTTCATCAATTGCCCCAGGAAAGAAGGTAGTTGAGCCTTTGCCAATATCAAAACTAGAAGTATTGGTGGGAATTTTCCCTTGAAATTCAGTAGTTGCATAAGCCTTTAAACCATTCACATAAAGAGTGTATTCAGTGCCATCAAAGGTAGTGGCAACATGATTCCAATTATTTTTGGTGAGGATGTTATCAACCTTAAAAGAATTCCATTTTGTGCCATCACCAAAACCGACTTCAATTCCAGTTTGATTGATTACACCAATGCCCGCATAACTATTAGCCGTGGTGCTAGTGCCTAAAATTCTATGGCGGTTATTGTCAGTAAAGTTAGTAAAAATCCAAGCCTCTTGAGTAAATTGTCCGGTTTTGCTGAGGTCTAAACTGGGTTTACTGGCAACATTAACCCAATTTGTGCCATTTAATTCTAAAGCTTGTTCTAGCCCAATAATTGTACTACCATAACCAAATCCCTCTTGAGGATTAACAACATTACCTAAAGAAACAATTGGTTCATTGTCCCTGATAGTTATTGTCTGTTTATTTGCATTAGGAGCAATACCATAATATTGATTTTGACCCATTGCGTGATCCTTCAGAAAGAGCGTCACAGTTTCATCAGGATCAAAGATATCATCATCAATGGGTTCTACTCCAATGATAATTCCGCTTTTATTACCATTAGGAACAGGAACATCAATTTTGAGATTTGCAAGAGAAGAATTAGAATCTTGAATTAGATACTTTCTGTCTTGATAACCCTGATTCTGAAAGTAATAATATATTTTGTAATCCGCCCCTTTGGTTGTGGCGACAAAAGCACCTGGAGTTGCTGATTTGCTTGAGGTTTCTAGCCCTAATTCCAGAAAAAACTGTTGAGGAGTAGCAACGCTAAAATCAACCAGAAATAATCCATCTTGAGAGCCGTTAAATGCTGCGCCTTCTTGGGGAACTGAAGAATAGGATTGTAAACTAATCAGTGGTTCATTATCAGATAATGAATAGTCCTGATTATCATTAGTTGCTGTATATTCAGAGCTAGAAATTGGGATAATCCGAAAACGTTCTATTTGCCCTTCATAAAGCTTATCATCATTGATAATTGGCAGCGTAAATATCTGCGAGGATGCACCACTAGGAAAAACAACACTTCTGGATAAGTATATAGTTGTAAAATCCTGCAAAATTGCTTTAGGATTAGAGGCAGTATTTAAGTCTATTTGATAATAAAAAGTAATATCTCTATTGGTGCGAACATTATTGTTATTAACAAGTTGAAATTGCGGATTGGCTCCTCCCTCAGTGGCATCGGCAATTCTTGTTATCGTAAAATTTGGTTCATTATCTGTGACATCAATAATTGCTGAAGATGTCCCTCTTAAATAAGAACCACGAGTAATATGGACAGTTATGGTTCTGCCCGGATTATATGAAGTGTCATCAATGTTGATAGATAAATCTTTAGAATAGGAGTCAACTAGAATCTTTTGTTCCTGTCCTCCATCTATCTGGTAATAGACAGTTACACCTTTTCTCCCATCTGTATACTCTGTAAGTGTATCAGTTTTAATCGTGAATTTAGCTTCTTTTGAATTCTCAGATGCAGGTGTACCAACAATGCTAACCGTAGGAACTCTTACAGAGATATTATCAGTTGTATCTGTATCAGGGATAAAGTTTCGTGAAGGAATAATTTCTTTCAATGTACCACTATCAGGTTTTTTCCAAGATAATTGCATTGTTGCATTTCCACCAGTATCCCTCAGTTGAAGTTTAAGAGAATAAGTTGTCTCTGCTTCTAGAAAAATACTTCCAACTACATCACGGTTAATTTGTCCCCACTGATCAATAACTAGTTCCCACACCCCATTTTTTTGGATATATAATCTAGCACCATCATCAGAGGTTATATAAAATTCGTACAAGCCTGGCGTATAAGAAGAAATAATTTTCCCAGTCCACTCAACACTGAAATCAGTTTGAGTAAGTTGAGAATCAGCTTTTTCTCTCTGCCAATCATAATTTATAGTAGGATCAATCCTATTTACTTTTGCTACTTTCGACTTATCCAACGAATTATTATCAAAATAAGCACCTAATAACCCTTCCCCAATATTCCCCTGATACCAGTCTTTGATTGCCAAAACATGATCATAGGCATCTAAAGTTGCATCAGAAATTGCTAAACTCGATTCAATAGTCCCCGTCTGAATTTCTAAATCCCAGTTTCCTCCTAATTTGGCGTTTCCCGTAACATCGTCAGAAGCCGCAACATCAGCCCCCGTAATTTCACTTAATTTCGCTATAAAATCCTTTCCTATTTCGCCCGCGGCCACATTACAACCCAACAGCAAAATATCAGCTTCTGCCGTTAAAGCCTTGCGCCATTCCTGCAATTGCTGACTATACTTCTGTAAAGTGGCGCTGTTGAGCAAAGTTGTCCCTAATTGAATTTCTCCCTCACCCCCATGAGAGATAATTTGGACGCTAGTAATCCCTTCTCGTTGTGCTAAAGCCTGGGTGATTTGCTCAATGCCGTCTTTTTGGGCATCAATAATGATCACTTCAGTACCAGGTTTAGCTTGCTGGATCAGGCTTTGATAGTCAGCAACGTTGGAGTCTAGAAAAACGAGGGTGTTGGGAATGTTGTTAATCATGGTTTTTTAAAAGAAAATTTTTACACCGGAGAAAAAATTTGAACTGTCGAACGGACGGTGATATTAACCCACCTTCCGCACCCCCTGGTGTCACAATCGGTAATTTCGGATTTTTGAATACCTTATTGCCAAAGATGGAAAGTCGTGGTCTAATACCTTGATTGGAGCATCAGTATAAATACTTCCTTCTCTATATAAATTGGCAATTAACTCTTTTTTTTACTGTCCATACTAATCACTGGGTTACCCTTCCAATACCACAATTGGTAATACTTTTTCTTCCCATAATAAATAACTTAATCTACCCCCTTCATTTTTGAGTCTCTCCACTCCTAAAGCTAAAAATCCATCGGGAACAATTGATTTAGATTTTGCTGGTTCTTCTGTGTTTGGTTCATAGTAAACACACATATCTACTCCCCAGGACCAATACCAATCTTGGCGATTCATCTCATCACCTCCCTATCGGGTAGGTGAGAGGCTTCTACTGTTTAAGCTAAATCTTTTTTGGAAATTAACCCACTGATAACAATATCTTAGACTGTTATTACCTGTGTTTCTTTTGCGGAAAAGGTATATTCAGAGATTGATGAAAATCTTTTTGTACCTTGTGTGTGAGACGATGGGAAACTTGACGGACGATTTGATTAAGAATGCGATCGCCAGTAGACTGAATTAACGAATAGGGTAATCGCTGAATAAATCTAGGAAACTGCAACTCAACAACCAAGTCCAACTCCCATTCCACCCGCGTAACCCCATCTAAATCACCTATCAATCGTGTTGATGATTTATAATCTACCTCATAACCAGGTGACTGATAATCAGGTACAGGAATAGTTCGGATTTGGAATTCATTATCTTCAGGTTTTAACAACTCCAAGCCAATCTTCGGTTCTACATCGTAACCAAAAGCACCAAATTTACCTACCGCCAAAGCATAACTATTTTCACCTATCCGGCTTACCTTCATCGGTTCTGCACAACGACCAAACCAGGAAGAGTGAGTATTAAAATACTTCTCTACCTGCTCCACAGGAGCATACATTTCCATCCCATCTTGATAATTACCATAAAATTTAGTTGCGCTTAGATGAGCCTCCTGTAATACAGTCTCATCTGCTACTTCCCATGATTGATATTTACTATTGTTTGTAACCATAAATTTGTTTTTTCTATATCTGGAAAGTTGTCTATATTCATCATTCCCACTTCAGGGAAGTTTTTTCGCTTCAAAATCCAATTTTCACGAAAATTTCAAAAAATTGTCATGAACTTTACACAAACGGCATGAACTAATTATGTAGAGTCAGTCAACAACGAGAAAAATGGTAAATTTAGGTGTAAGCAATTCACAGTCATAAGAATGCCCAGTAAGTGGGAAACTCAGCGGCTTTAACCCTGAGAGGGATGGTTCGACGCAGCCCACCAACGAGCAGTTCGACAAGCTCACTGACGACGGTTTTAACCGCCTTGAATATTTTTTTATTCAATAATTGATATTGTAGCTAAATACCAAAATGCAATCATCATAGCAATATTACCGAGCCGAGTAATCTTCGGAAATAAAAAAAAGTTAATTTTTGCTTATTAGTCCAAAGAAATAACTAAAAGGAGTTAAATTCTGAAAAACTTTGAACTCAAAGGTGTAGAAAAACTCATCGCTCCCATTGCCTCACTCTTGGGCTTTGTTTACCTGTTTCAGTGGTATATTTTTGGGGATATACAATTATCCCCCGAACCTATATTTACCAGAAAACAGCCCCCTCTAGTCATGAAAGGTGGAGATCCTTATATTCGGGCATTAATGAGAACTATATCCGCCAGCGAAGCCAGTGGTGATCGTCCCTACTCTCTCTTGTATGGTGGTGAACAAGTTCATGATCTCAGTCATCATCCTCAAAAATGTGTCACCATCATTACCGGACCGAATACAGGTAATTGTTCTACAGCCGCAGGTAGATATCAAATTATTAATACTACGTGGGATCAAGTTGCCCCTCGTTATCATCCAAAACCCACCAAAATCATGCTTTGGACTAATTATAGCTTTGAAGCAGAGTATCAAGATGTAGTAGTTTACCGTTGGTTAAATGATTCAAAAGTTTGGGGTGTAGATATCCCTAAACTATTGCAGCAACAAAAATTAAATGACGTTCTCCGAAAACTCTCCCCCACATGGACAAGTTTAGGATACGGGATAGAAAATAATTCTGTTAGTAGTTCCTTACCCAAGATTTACCAGCAAATCCTCAGAGAAGAATTAAAACAAAATACCCCAACTAAGTAGGTGGGTGTTGAAAATTGTCGTTATGGCAAGGCAAGAGGCAAGAGTGAAAAGGGTTTGGGCGATTTTACGTTTCTTTACACAGTTTGGTTTTATTGTGTTCACCTACTTAAGTAGGGCTTGCTGATAGGGTAGCGTGGCGTTAGCCATACTCCCGAATGGGCGCAGGCCCCGCGCCCCTACCCTCTGATAGCGTTCAGGTAGTGTGCCGTATCCCTGCGGAAATAAATACCTTTGTCTGAATAGGCTTTAGCACTTGCAACCCAGTTAAATTTTGCAAACAATCCAAAGCGGCTTCCCGAATCATGACTTCTTGTTCCTGACTCAGTAATAGTTGTAAACATTCCCCGATATCTTGTTGTATTACTGTATCAACTCGCTGACGGGTAATCAGTTTATTGAGTTGACGTATGCAAAGTAAACGTTTTAAAGAATCCTTTTCCGTTAAATTGTTTAACAATTGATCAATATAATCTTCTTCTCGATTTCCTTGAAAACTGAATATTTGCCACACCAGCAAAATTAAAGTTAATAGCGTTCCCATGCCTTGCACAATCGCACCAGCAGCCAACCAATGACTAGGAGCATCAACCCAAATTGCCGAAGCCATGTAAGTTATCACAGTCGCAATACCACCACTGGCGATCGCATAAGCTAACTTACTATTAGTGCTACTCATCAACTTACGTATTTCTAACCAGCGCAATTGCCAATTCCATTTTTGCACTGAGTAAGTAAATACCATCATCCCAATACCCACCACCAGAGCTAACAGCAATTGCCAACTCCAAAGCAGCATAGCTACAATAATTGTCAGTAATCCCAGCAAAATACCAGGTTCAGAAAAATGTTTGGGAATCTTGATCTGAATTTCTGAAACTTGATTCATCAATTGTCGCCAAGAAGACGAAGCCTGTGCCACAGTATTTACCTACTTGATTACAAAATTATAAATAGATGGTTTTTACTAACTTTAAGGATGAAACCAGGAGAATTTCATCCTTAAATAAAATGCTATTTATCCTGTAATCGAATATCAACTACAGACGCATTAAAGTTATAGTTAAAACCTTCTAATTCAAAAGGCATTCCAATTTTCACCTTGCTATTACCAAGAACAGGCCCATCCTTAGTCACTGTAGCTTGTCCTTCTAAAGTCAAGAGAAAATCTGTACTAAAGTTAATTTTTCTAGGATCTGGTAATTCTTTCACAGAACCATCTGGTTGACCAATTGTCAGTGTTCTCTCTAACTGCTCAACAGATTTAATCCCAATCTGACCATAAGGTTGATTACGGATAATTACATTAGTTTTACCACCTTTTGTAAATCCTTCTTTAATTAACTGTTGAGGATTACGAACATTGAGTCCACGTACCAGTAAATCTACCTCAATGGGTACTGTTTTCGCACCCACTTGAGCCACAGAACCAGAAGTACCAGGGAAAATAAAGATACCCACTATCACTAGCAAAATTACTAATGCAGCCCCTAAATCTAATAGGTTAATTTTACCGAATAAGCGACCTTTAGAATCTAAAATAGCCATAATCAGGTTTGGATAAGTTGCAGTTAAGTTTTCAGCTAAGTAATTGATTGTACCGACAGTTTCTTTAAAGTGATCCACAATCTTGATCACTGAATCAGAATTGACAGAAACTAGACTTTATGGTTATGCGACAGTTTATCATAGTAGCAGTAAGTTATTTGAATTGACTATTTGCACTATCTGGAGTTGAAAATGCAACTTAGTAACCTGAAAATTCGTCCTCTGATTTTAAGTTCTTACACCAATCTCATATAACCGGATTATGATTAACTCTCAAGGAATTTGGACAAATTATCGTTTGTGGCAGCGTCGCTGTTTGTATCCGTTCATTTCTGTAAGCGTGGCTTTGACTGTGTGCCTGAGTACACCATTATCAAGTAAAGCTATAGGTTTTAGCGATCTGATCCGTATACTCCCACAAGTAACCCAAATATTTAACCTATCTAATATATCCGATCGCCAGGAAGTTGATCTTGGGCAGCAAATGAATCAAGAAATACAGCAAGAAGTCAGAATTTCTCCTAACTCACAACTAAACAACTATGTTGAACAAATAGGTAGACGTTTAGCAGCTAATAGCACTCGCCCAAATATTGCTTATACTTTTCAAGTAGTCGAAGATCCTGCTGTTAATGCCTTTGCAACCGCTGGTGGTTTTATTTATGTGAATACAGGTTTGTTAAAAACAGCAGATAATGAAGCCGAAGTTGCCAGTGTATTAGCTCATGAAATGGGACATATCGAAGGCAAACATTTAATTAAACAAATGCGACAACAAGCTATAACCAGTGGTGTAGCTACCGTATCCGGTTTAGATAAAAGTAAAGCTGTAGGAATTGGTGTGCAACTCGCCCTTAATCTTCCCCGCAGTCGCCAAGACGAATTTGATGCTGATAAAAGAGGATTAGCAAACATAACCCGCACTGGTTATGCTCAGTCAGCAATGGTTTCTTTCATGAAAAAGCTACAAGGAAGTAGTTCCGTACCTGCATTTTTAAGTACACATCCAGGAGCCAGCGATCGCGTCATCTCCCTGCAAAATCAGATTAAAAATCAACCAAGTCGTCAAAATTATGGTTTAGATAATCCCGTGTATCAAAGCAAAATGAGAGCATTTTTGCCATAATTATTCTCGTTTTCTATGACGGCGGCTACCTGCGAACTCTTGTGGCTGAACAATTGTCATCACCTCTTCCCAAGCCACAGTCCGCACAGACCTACTGAACACATTAGCCTGATAAACCAATTTATTCGTAATATCTAGCCCCGTCAACCAACCACTACGGGGATGATAAGCACCAGTATCAATATCTAACCATCCCTGCCCCCGCGCCAAATTACCAGGAGCCACACCAGGTAAAGTAAAAGTTATAGTATGACCAACTATAATCAACTTATCTGCAAAATATGGTTGCTCTATCCGATGGAACTCATCCCTAATCCAGCATAGTTCTTCCGCCGTCTGTTCTTGCACACTCTTTTTTGGATCAACACCTGCATGAGTTAACCAAAAATCTCCCAAATCTAAATATGTGGGCAAACTCTCAAACCAATCTAGATGTTGTTTAGGAATTGTTGCAGATTGGTAACTAGCAATGGTAGCCTGTCCTCCACTATATAACCACGTTTGCATATTTGTGGACGCAGCATTATTACCAGTCATGATATTTAATAACATCTGCTCATGATTACCTAGCAAACAATGGTAATCATTTTCTTTAACAAACTCAACAACATCGGCACTTTTTGGACCACGATCAATTAAGTCTCCCAAAAAATATACTTGATCCTCTGATGTGGGGGCTATTTTCTCCAACAGCAACATCAAACATTCATAGTGTCCATGCACATCACCAATAACAACCCTGCGTTGACTAATTTCGCTCATTTGCTTCTAGCTTACATGAATTAGCTGAATATCTCGATTAAACTTTGATTGGTCTAATTTTCGTTTAAAAGGTCAAGAAATCTTGACTAAGTTATGATTTCTTTAATCATTATGTAGACATTTGGTTAACTTGCCAAGTTCCCATATGAATAATTACTAATACCCAAGACTCCTATTATACATGAATTTTCATGTTTAAGTAGGCTTGTCCTCGGTAGCAAAATATAACAAGCATTAGTTTTTAATCTTCATCTTGCAATAACCATAAACCACTATAAGTCATTCCCGAATCATCTGGTTGCACCAACAAAAAATGCAGTCCCCGACTTAGTTGTTTTCTCTCTTGGTACAATTTACCCGCAACAGTAACCTCCTCATCAGTAAAAGTCACCAACACCCACTTATCTACTAAACCAGCTTCTAATACTAACCCATCAGGCGCACCAGCGATGTAGTTTAATGAAACGGGCTGACTTTCCTTTAACCACTGCGCCAACCGCATAGATTTCCTCCCACCGTAAATCACCACACCAGGTATAGGTACTGTTGAAGCCAAACCCAGATTAATCGGTTTGAGAAATTCTGGTATTTGCAAAAAAGGAATTAGCCGTTCTGCAAACTCATCCACAATATCACCCGATGGAATCGTCGCAAACCGCCATTCTTCCCCCCATAGATTTTCCGGTAATGGTAATGGAGGTAGTTTATCCATAGTTAGAGAATATTGCTTTGCTGCTAACCACTGTTTTAAAGCCAAAGTTCTCCGAGTAGCTTCAACCCGAATCCCTAAATTATTGGCCGCAATTGTCATTAAACTTAAAGACTGAGGACGAAATACTTGAATTAAATCTGGTAACTTGTCCTTACCCGCTAATTGTAATTGTTGGACAAGCCAAGTAGAATTAGCCTGGGATTGGAGACAACTTGCTGTAAACTCAAAACTGCGAGTTTCATCACAAACTAATAACTCCCATAGCACTTGCCCTTCAACATTTTGTAGCGGACTACGATAAAAATCAGCCTGCCAAATCAGACTCATTCCCTACTCCATAAAAATTAAACAACTCAAAAGTGAATATAACAAATTTAGTTTTTGACTAAATTTTTGGCAAATTCTATCGCTGCTTCTACTGTAGAAATTTTTCCCTCAGCTTGAGCAACACCAACTTCCATTAATAATTCACCTATCAGTGGTGAAGCAGGAATGTTTAACGCCCTCATCATGTCCTTACCATTGAGTAAAGGAATAGGGTGTGCAACCACATCGTTTTTGTCAAGATAACGCTTAATTAAGGGTTCATAACTAACTAACATACTTTTTTCAAACATCCCCTTCGCCACAATATCATTTGCTAAAGCTAATACCAACACAGCCGGAAATAAAATTCCCATTTCCCGAAACAGAAAATACTGTTTTCGCAAAGGCTTATGTATCGCTTTTATTTCCGAAAACAGTCTTAATCCCGTTGTCACAGCCCGAATTTCTGCCCGACTATAGGTAAGTTCCTGTAATTCGACTTCGGCAATTTCCGGGTTTAAGTCCACAAGACAAGCTAGTTTAGCAGTAGCTAACCAAGAAGTTTTCACAGTTTCTCGCACATAATTTCCTAATTCTTCTCCTAATTGTTGCCAATTGTTGCTAATTAGAGCATAAGCTTGATCAACAGCAGCTAACTTAATAAAACTTTTATCGGTTGCGTTTTTAAACAAACTAGTCAAAACACCATCTTTCCAAGCAGTATTTAGCCAAAATGTTCCTTGAGAACTTGCTAATAAATAACTAATCTCTACCCGTATCCGTTCCGCTGCTACCTGGATAATACTGGTCACTAAACTGCGAATTGTCTCTTGAGTACCTGGTTCAATAGTAAACCCAAGTTGGGCGGCTTGACGATAAGCCCGCATTAACCGCAAAGGATCATTTTGTAGATTTATAGGTGATATCATCCGTAACAGTCCAGATTCTATATCCTTACAGCCTTGCAAAGGATCAATAATTTCTTGAGTATGGGGATTATAGGCGATCGCATTAATAGTAAAATCCCTTCTATGCAAATCCGTAATTAAACTTTCCCCCTCCTGTTGAGCAAAATCAGCCGTAGCATGAGGAAACACCACACGGGCAATTCTTCTTTCAGCATCAAGTAACACAAAACCAGCTTGATAACGTTGAGCAATCTTCCTCGCCACCTTCACCGCATCCCCTGGAATAATAAAATCTAAATCCACATATTCCCGAACCCTACCCAAAATCGCATCACGCACCGCACCACCCACCATATAAACAGGTTGCGGCAAATAGTCCAGACTAAAAGGCCAACTTTTGGCAGCTAGACGAGAAACAACTAATTCAGATAATTCATCCATTTTAATAAAAATCAACCTAGTAACTAATGCTGATTATTTTTGCTTAACGATTTGCGGAAGTCCCCATCTTCAATGTACTCATAAGGTGGGGATGATGAATCCCCAGTCCCCAGGTTTTCTGGTAAGATATTCATAATCTTGACCACCAATGCCGTAAGCGAAAACCAAGCTGATAGGTAAGTGTCCCAAGGAAAAAATTTGGGTCTTGGGAACCAGGACTCCTGCCCTTGGAGGGAATGTCAGACCAATAGAACTACGAAGTCCTTGAGGCTATTCCCGATGAATTGGGAAGCTCCGTCCGTTTTACGGCGGAGTAGTTCACGCTACATTAACTATAAAGCTTCTGAGAGTTGGTTCTATTATGTGTATTTGCGTGAATTGCCACTATGTAGACCGCTGCGTCACCTACAACGCCGTAGAAACCCAGCACCAACAGCCACACCTGACAGAAACACCAGATTTTGACCCCAACGAACCCTCCATCAACGTCAATATTCGCACACAAGGCGAAATAATTGAAATGGAATGGGACGTTGTTGGTTGTCTCAGCTTCAAACAAGAAACAGGTAAATGGTCTAAATTGCGTCCAGGTGAATTAGTCCCCACCTAATTTAGGCTAGATTTTGGGATGTTGCTGAGTATTCACAGCCAAAATCAGCAACACCAATTCTCACAAACTCCATTAACTTCCAATTATAGAGACATCCGGTAAGCGTAAAACTCAGCGTCTTTAGACCTGAGATATAAGCGACACGAGCGGTTTTAACCGCAGTGGTATTTTATTCACATTTAGTATTTTCTAGCAGAAAAAGAGCAAAAGCCCAAAATCAAGGTTAAGTAGGTGAACACAATAAAACCAACCTGTGTAAAGAAACGTAACATCGCTGAAAACTTTTTTACTATTGCCTATTGCCTCTTGCCTTGCCATAACGACAATTTTCAACGCCAACCTACTTATTTCACCTCTAACTTCTGAATTATGCTGTAATGTTTATCATAAAAATATATTTGCATTTACCTTGACAACCATAATTAAACATCTCTCATCGGATAAATACGCTTTAGCATTACACACAACCACACCAGAACTCGGTTTAGCAATTAGCAACTTTGCAGACTATCCCCAATCTCAAGTTTGGAACTTAGGGCGTGACGTATCCAGTCATATTCATCAATACTTAATTGAAGTGATTAAACCACGAACCTGGGCAGACCTAGAATTTATCGCCGTTGCCAAAGGTCCTGGTGGTTTTACAGGAACTCGTATTGGTGTTGTCACCGCTCGGACACTAGCACAACAGCTAAAAATTCCCGCATTTACAGTTTCCACCCTAGCCGCAGTAGCTTGGCAAGAATATAAATTACAAAGAAATTACCAACATCCAATAATTGCCGTAGAAATGCCAGCTCAGAGGGGACAAGTTTTTGGTGCTATTTATCAACCCAACCCTGATAATTCTGGCATTACTGCTCTATTACCAGATGCAGTGTTCACCCCAGCCGCATGGCAAAAAACCCTAACTAATTGGCATAACAATCAGTTAATATTAGCCACATCTCACTTAGCCGCCACCGTCAACAGCATTTTAGAATTAGCCTATTTAGATTGGCAGCAAGGAAAAAATCCCCATTGGTCAGAAGCCCTACCTTATTATGGTCAACACCCAGTAGATATTTAAAATTATAAGGAAGAACGCCGAAAAACCTTGCTATATAAAGCCCTTGACCGGAAATAGCCTCTGATTTTACCCACCCCTAAAAAAATATTTCTCAAACCCCTTGACAGAAAAAGGAAGGATTGCTATGTTAGATAAGTGCCGAGAGAAAGAAACGACTCCCGGACAACTGAACCGAGAAAAAATAATACTTTGAAAGAATAGATTAAACCAATCCTCGTCGTAAACATAATTGAAAGAGGATTCGAGATTTTAACTAATTTCGGAGCCAACAAACTCGAAAACACAAAATGGAGAGTTTGATCCTGGCTCAGGATGAACGCTGGCGGTATGCTTAACACATGCAAGTCGAACGGTCTTTTCGGAGATAGTGGCGGACGGGTGAGTAACGCGTAAGAATCTACCTTCAGGTTGGGGACAACCACTGGAAACGGTGGCTAATACC
>NZ_JADEWA010000175.1:0-10211 GCF_015207865.1 Dolichospermum sp. LEGE 00246 | reverse complement strand
GATTGTTACTTTTCATCTGAAAATGGATGTACCAGAAACCAGATGAGGAGCAGAAAAAGGAAATATTGACAGGGATAAATAAGAGTAAATATGTCTTGTTAAAAAAGAAGATAATTTACCTGTGAAGCAAAAAGAGAAATTGAAAATGGTTCAGAAAGTCTTTCTAGTTATAGAGAAAATACACCTACTTAACGAGGAACTTCGAGGTAGTTATTCACTCCCCCTCTCTAAAATTATCGAAACCCTTGATCTGTCCTAAATTTTTAATTCCTAAATTTGCTTTGGTATCTGGGGAATGTGGGATATAGTTATAATGCGTGGAGATTTAAATGTGGGTTATAACCTGCTGAATGTACGAAAGGAATTTGTACGGTTGGCTCACCCGAAAGTTACGCCAGTGGACAAGAAGTAGTATTCTACCTTGGTGGAGGCGGGAAATAAACAGCAATGTATGGCTTGCGCCACGTTGTGCTATCAGCATTGTCTAAGTTTTATGGAGCAGAAGTTGTGACCCAGGAATTTCACCTTTCCGCAACGCCGGTGGGGCAAAATGATTATCTGGTGAGGACGGAACAAGTTGCGCCTGGGGTGCCAGTGGCAGAAGAACTGGTACATTGGCCTGTGGCTGAGTGGTTGACTGCCGCAGGGGATTTAATGAATGATCCCTTGCAGTCGGTGTTGCAGGGGAATATGGTAGCCAGAAACTCTGTTAACTTGGTAGCCTTGGGACAAGATTTGTATAATGCGTTGTTTCAAGGAACGCTGCGGGATAGTTGGATTACTGCCCAAGGTATTGCCCAAAATCACCAACAGGTGCTGCGGCTAAGATTAGGACTGAAGGATACGCGGTTGGCGCGGTTGCCGTGGGAAATTATGCACGCTGGCGATCGCCCTTTAGCTACTGGGCCTTATATTACCTTTGCCCGTTACCAAAGTGGGATTGCCCCACCATCCCGGTTACCAACTCATAATCTGCCCATGTCGCCGGAAGCACGGGGGATAAGAGTGTTAATGGTGATTTCTGCACCTACTGATTTAGTCCGGCTGGATTTACTCAAACAAGAAGCCATTAATCTCAAGGCAGAACTGCGCCGTCAAGCATTAAAGGTGGCTGATGGTAATCATCATCTCCCAGAAATTGAATTAACTGTTCTAGATCAACCGGGACGGGAAGAACTTACCCAAGCCTTAGAACAGGGACATTACCATATTCTCCACTATTCTGGTCACAGCAATTTGGGTGGCAATGGTGGACAAATTTATTTAGTGAGTAAAAAAACTGGTTTAACAGAAACTCTCAATGGAGATGATTTAGCTGGGCTACTGGTGAATAATAATATTCAAGTGGCAGTGTTTAACTCCTGTTTGGGGGCATATCGAGCGAGGTCTGAGGTAGCGGAAGACTCAGGGGAACGGAATTTAACTGAAAGTTTGGTAAAACGAGGAATTAGAAGTATTTTGGCGATGTCAGAACGCATCCCTGATGAGGTGGCACTGACGCTGACACAGTTACTTTACCGCAATTTGGGTCAGGGCTATGCTTTAGATTTATGTGTAAGTCGAGTCCGTCAAGGTTTAATTTCTGCATATGGTTCTCAACAGATGTACTGGGCTTTGCCGATTTTGTATCTTCAGCGAGAATTTGATGGTTGTTTGACACCACAAGTTAATTTATCTGGCTATTCTGAGTTGCTGAACGAGTATCAGCCACCTAAACTGACTAATAGTGATAATTATTCTGCTGTAGCCAGTAATCTAGAAAATATAATGGCTATAGATGATATTCTTAATCCTAATTTTGCGGAGGAAAGGACGGAGATAGACTGGCTAGGGGAGGATACTTGGGGTGATCTTGTGGATGAGATTGAGTATGATGACCCTAGCTATAATGAGGACTCGGCAATAGTTTCTGATTTGTTCCGTCAGCTTGGCAATCCGGTGGCTAAACCAGAAGAACCAAGCATGAAGGCGGAATTAATCGAGGAGAGTCATCATTATCAGTCGGAAATGCAGGTTGCCCCCACGAAACAAAATTTAGATTGGGAAAATGTCCCCACTCAAATTACACCAACTCCTTTGAATTTTGAGAAGCGTGAGGTAAATCCTCAGTTATCACCGTCACCTGTTACTCCCAAGGGTAATCGCTCTTACTGGATGAAATCACCCTTGTTGCTATATGGTTTGGTAGGAGCAGGTGTAATTACTATAATTGTGGGGATTGGTTGGTGGTGGCATCAACGACAAGCACAGAAGACTTCTGATGTTCCACCAATTCCTGGAGAAAATTTCACGAGTAATCAGTATCCACCAATTAATTTAGCTAATTCATCTACGGGAATTGTCACAGCTACAGCTACGGCACAGTTGAGTCAAGGTAATTTAAAGTCTGGGTTGGATGCTATTAATGAATTACTAAATCGTGGGGCTTTTACGGCTGCGGAAACGGCTTTAAATTTGATTCCTGTTCAGGATGCTGAAAATCCATCTGTGAACTTTTTCCGGGGGCGGTTAGCTTGGCAGTTAGTCCAAACGAAAAATAATAAGTACAGTATTGATGATGCCCGTCGTTATTGGGCTAGGGCTGTACAAAATCAGCCAGATTCTCTTTTGTATAATAATTCTTTAGGATTTGCCTATTATGGGGAGGATAATCTCAATTATGCTAATGATGCTTGGTTTAAGTCACTGAGTTTGGCTTTAAAACCTCAACAGAATCAAGGTTCAGATCCAATGAAATATCCCCAAATAGCGGGAGAACCGGAGGCTTTGACGGCTTATGCTGGGTTAGCTTTGGGTTTATATAAATCGGCGAAGAATCAACCTGCTGATAAACGCCAGCAATATTTACAGGAAGCGATTAAACTGCGGCAGATGGTGATTCAAAATGCACCCGCAGACTTTACTATTGAGAGGTTATCACAAAATTGGCTATGGACGGAACAGGCGATCGCTGACTGGCAGAGTCTGGGACAGGCGAAGTGATCACTTTTGCCAAAAAATAGTCCATAATGGGAAGTGTAAAAAAAGTGCGAAATCCCATACATCAGGCTGAAATTAAATAACTATGGCTGTATTCACACCGTGAGACAATGAATCTGCTTAGATATATAAACGACGTTATTAGAAGTCAGGAATCAAAAAAATGAAAAAAGTAGAAGCCATTATTCGTCCATTTAAATTGGATGAAGTGAAAATCGCCTTAGTTAATGCGGGCATCGTCGGGATGACAGTTTCTGAAGTTCGGGGTTTCGGACGGCAAAAGGGTCAAACTGAACGCTATCGGGGTTCGGAATATACTGTGGAGTTTCTCCAAAAACTGAAAGTGGAAATTGTGGTTGAAGATGCCCAAGTTGATATGGTTGTAGATAAAATTATCGCCGCCGCCCGTACTGGTGAAATTGGTGATGGTAAAATTTTCATCTCCTCCGTTGAACAAATTGTGAGAATTAGAACAGGTGAAAAGAATACTGAAGCTGTGTAAGTAGTCAGTAGTTAATACTGTGGATTAAAAAATAGCGTTGCTGATTCCCTGACTGTGACAACAGAAAATCAGCAGCGTTTTTTATTGAGCGAGGTGTTACCCATTAAGTGAATCTACTGGCATTACAATCCCACATTCAGTATGAGTAGGGGTTGCTGAAAAAGTTGTCTGTGAGGGCAGTCTGACTCTGGTTCGTTCTTGTAAAATTGACCTGCTCCCCTCAACCTAAATTATCTCTTACGAAGAGATGGAATATTAAGAATGCTACCAATAGTAGTACCAGAACCGCTGGTGTTTCTATTAACAAGAGATGCAAGATTAGAAGTGCTACCAATAGTAGTACCAGAACCGCTGGTGTTTCTATTAACAAGAGATGCAAGATTAAAAGTGCTACCACCATTAGTATTAGTAGATACTGTGTTAATCACTGGATTACTATTGGGAGGTAAAAGTATCAAGCGGCTATTGACAACATTAATTGAAGATTTATTGTTCACAATACTTTCTCGTAAAGAAGACTGATTGATAATCACATTGCTAATGCCATAAGCTTGAGAAAGATCAACTACAGCATTAGGTAATAAGACTGAATAATTAATTGGTGTATTCACCGTAAAAGTATTATTACCACCTTGATCTTTAATATTTAATTGTGATGTATTGCGGTTGATTTGGAAAGTATCATTTTTGTTTCCAGAAACAATAGTAGTGGTATTTTTTGTTCCTAAAAGATTAATGGCTGGGATCTTTGTTCCATTCAGAGTTTCATCCAATATATTCCCATTCTTGTCTATATTCGGACCGATTCGGAAGTTATTAGTACCTTTGCTGGCATCAATATTAGTTATTGCACTGGTATTGAGGATAGTAAAGTTATTCGTTCCTTGACCTAGCTTAACATTTAGAAATTTAAAGCCATTGTAGTAAATACCTTGAGCCATACCTAAGCCAGTGAGATTTGTATCTGTTAAAATGCCTGTACTACTAGATGTATCTTGTGAGTTATCTATATTGAGATTAGTATTATCCGTTGCTAGACCGCCGTAAATACTCACGCTTGATTTAATTTGATTGATGCCCGTGTAACCAGACTGACTACTGCCAATATTAACAGTATCATTTCCCCCACCCGTGTTGATAGTAGTTGTAGAAACTAACTGTTTAATATTGAAAGTATTTTGATTGCTGCCACCCAAAAGTGCTAGTGATTGGGCATAAATCAAACCATCAACTGTAAACGTGGCACCAATCAAACCCAAGTTGTTGTAGCTTTGAACTGTGACATTCTTAGTAGCAGTAATGGTTGCGGATTCATTCAGTTGGAAGTTATTGCTAACGGAGAAATTCACATTATTCGTGGCTTGTACCTGGACATTATTTGATAAATTCAGATTTGCTGCTGTCAAATTTACATCAGTACCTTTCACGAGTGCATTATTGACTAAAAGTATATCTGTTGCAGATACCCTCACTGAATCTTTGTCGCTGACAGCCTTCTGTATATTGACTTTTCCACTAGCTAGATTTTCAGCTTTAATAAAGCCTCCTGTGGTCATATTCAGTATATTGGATGTGCCAAAGAAGATATTCTTGGTGTCAATATTCGTGGTAGTTGTGCCGGCATCAATGACAATATTTGTTCCAGTCTTAATGTTTTGGTTAACATCCAAAAGGTCAGTGAACTTATAAAGAGCCGAAATTGGTGTGTTTGTTTGATTTACGGTTTGACCAATTGCCAGATTTACTTCACCAGTGGTGGCAGTCATTTGCTTAACATCTACTGTCACTGAGTTGCTGTTGTAACTCTTGGCACTCAAGTTTAAATAATTAGAGTTACTAGCTACAGCACTGAGAGAAATATTGCTACCAGGAACATTTGCGGTAACTGGATTGTAGCCTTGAATCAACTGAGCCGCAATTCGTTGCCCATTCGCGCCAATGCTACCATTGAGAGCCGTCATTTTTAGATCACGGGTAATAATCTTTTGCGTACTGCCCTGACTGAAAATGTTGCCACCACTAGAGAGAACGGTGCGATCATGGGGATTATCAATCAGACCCTGGAGAATCAGATTAGAAGTACCCCAGTTGTTAATTGTGACTACCGTCGGATTAACCTTTAAGGGAAGTTGCAAAGAAGGATTTGTTGAGGTAATCGTTTTATCATTGACATTAACGTTGTATTTAATCTGCGGAATTATCCCAGGGTTCAATACATCGACTTTATTGATAATCAAATTCTTGTCAGAATAATTATCAATTTGTACTGTATCGTAGGCAGGATCGGAAATTGTGTATACACCTTTGTCAACAAATTTCCCATTGCTTGCCATTTCCGTACTACGGGAAGGAACGATAAAATTGACTTCGCCAACAGTAGTATTATCAATGTCATTAACAATGACATCTGTACCAGTAATTGTGGCGGTAATATCATCACTCTTTTGCTGAATTTGACCTGCTTGATTAACGATGAGAATTGGGTTGGCTTTCCTGGTTAGCAAAGTAACTTGAGAATTGAAATCAATCGTTGGGGTGGGTTTAAAGGTTTTGGTTGTTGAGTCAGAGCCAAAATCGAAGATAGATACGCGCATACTATAGGCATGACTCTTGTAAGTTAAGTTAGCAAAGTCTGATTCTACATTCAGTTTGTAGGCTTTGATCTTGGATGTACTATCCGTCCAAATTGTAGCGACTAAGGGGATGATATTGGTGACTTCACTATCTGTATCTCCACCCAGGGAAAAACAGGTTGCTGATGTAGTCGAACTGCTGTTGACGTTTTGATATTTGGCTGAGAGGTTAACAAAATCACTAATCAGACTGCTATTGGCACCAAGATTGATAACGGCTTTGGTATTGGATAAATCAACCGTTGCATGGGCATCAATATTACCAATAAACCCGCCTCCTGTCGCTTCAGATCGGGCTTTAACATCTAGATTGTCAACCGTTGCTGCAACAGTCAGTTTTCTTGCTTCTAAGTAAGCATTGCTGTTGATATTGGTTTGATTTGTGCCATTAATTATAAATTTTGTGGTGGCATCGGCATCACCATACAAACCAATCCCATCTGCGCTAGCTTTGACATTACCGTTGGTGTTACTGGACGACTGTACTAAAAGCTCATTCCCGGCAATGATGCTGGCACTATCATTAATACTGGTTTGGGTATTATGAGTTAGTGTGGCGGAGGCTTTTGAATCCGCAAAGGTAATTAGGGAACCAGCACCACCATAGCCAGAAACATTAACAGTATGGTCAGATTGAGAGGTAATGCTAACGGTTCCTTTGGCATTAATCTGGGCAAAACTACCGATGTAAGTACTGTTAGTATTGGTGAGATTGACATCAATTTTAGCAGCACCGACTGCGATCGCTCCTAATACAGATGAATCAGCTGATCCGGTGACTTCAGAAACCGATAAGGATTTGACAGTAACATTCCCAGTCGTCGTAATTGATGTACTACTACCAATATATGTTGTCATCGTGGGGGAAATATTCAGGGTGGCTTGAGTAGCATTCACCCCAATCAATGCCCCAGAGGCAGCTTGAGCATAGGCTGAGAATTTGCCATCCCCTTGGCTGGGTATCGTCATCGAAGCACTAGCTAACAGTTGATGGTTGCTACCTGTTGCATTTGAATTATCTACATCCAGATGCAAATTATGCTTACCAGTGTTAGTTCCTGTCAAGTCCACCACACTATCTTTGTTAAACAAATGAACGCTACCAGTTCCGGTTAAGCCTGACTTGTCTAGGGTTAATGCTGCCCCGCCTTTTGCCGTTGCTAATTGGAAGCTATTTTGAGTGGAGTTAACAACATAGTAGTTAATACCTTCTTGTAAACCTGGGAGTCCTACAGCAGTGATTTTGTGGATACTATTCTTGGGTGCTGTGGTGATATCAATAGCAGCACCATTAAGAGTTGTGCTGAGTTGGAAGCGATCATTGTCTACCCCGATCACATAATAAGTGGTGTTGTTGGTAAGATTGCCTAATGCTGTTCCAGATGTACTATAAGTGACTTGATCGTTAGTCTGGAATCCGTGATTGGCAGAGGTAAAGGTATCGTTGCTGATGACATCTGTATCTTTGTTAAACACATTGCTGGCAGGAGGAATATTTTGGGGGAGATCCTGGACAATTCTAAATTCAGCAGTACGACGTTTATAACTCACCATATCGCCGTTTTGCCAGCCATGATTATTAATTGTCATCGCAGTATTGATACCTGCTAAATTCACAGATTGGGATGGTGCTTGGAAAAGTTGGTGTTGATCATTATTACTGCCGATGTCAATGGCTGTACCTGCTTGAGCATTGGTGACAGTGCTGGCTAGTCGGAAGTTATTAGCATCAACTTTAATCACATAGTAAGCTTTGCCAGATTCCAGACCATTTAAAGCTGTACCTGATGTTTGGTAAATGATGCGATCGCCTGTATCAAATCCGTATCCTGTTAGTGTAATTTGATTAGTTAAATTATCTGATTTATAAGTAAAACTAACCACAAACTGATTTTGAGAAAGTTGAACTGTCTGATCATCAATAACTTTGACGTAGTAAGCATTACCTGAGACTAAACCACCGATAGCTGTACCATTTGCAGTTTCGTAGATTACCTTGTCACCATTGCTCAAATTGTGATTTTGACTAAATTTGATGGTGTTTGCTTGTACATTTACGACTGTTCCCTCAAATTCACTGCCGAATTTTACAGTTTTACTATCAACCGCAATTACATTGTAAGTTTTGTCATTGCTAATTCCGCCAATATCAGCACCACCACCATTGGAGTAAGTTACCTGATTACCAGGTTGCAAACCGTGATCGTTGCTGAAGGTAATTGTATCAGCGGTATTATTTACTGCAACACTAGGATCAAACTTAGGTGATACGGCAAAAGCCCAAGGTGATAATGCGGTGGCAGTTGGTAAGAATGCTACTACAGGTATTGGTGCTATTGGTGCGATCGCCACTGGTAACAACGCCAATGCTAATGCCAACAATACAATCGCTACAGGTAATAGCGCAACTGTTAATAGTGGAGCTATTGGTTCTACCGCTATTGGTCAAGGTGCAACGGTAGCTGCTAATGCTACCAATGCGATCGCCACAGGTACGGGTGCTAATGTTAATGCTAACAACGGGATTGCTACAGGTAATGCTGCTACTGTTAGTGCTGGAGCAACAGATGCCATTGCCACAGGTACTAATGCTCTTAGTGGAGCTAGTAATTCCATTGCTACAGGTAATGGTGCCAGTGTTGCTAGTGGAGCAACAGGTAGTACAGCTATAGGACAAGGTGCTACTGTATTAGGAAATGCAACCAATTCCTTGGCAGTTGGTCAACTCGCAAAAGTTAATACAGGGGCATTAAATTCTATAGCTATAGGTCAAGGTGCAACAGTAGCAGCTAATGCAGAAAATGCGATCGCTACAGGTACAGGTGCAAATACGGGAGGTGTGAATGCGATCGCTATAGGTATAAGTGCAACAGCTAGTGGTAATAATTCAATTGCTACAGGTGGTGGTTCTCAAGCCACTGGGGCTGGTGCTTCAGCTTATGGTGTTTTATCTCAAGCCACTGGTACTTCAGCAACGGCTGTAGGTGATGGTGCTACAGCTAGTGGTAGCAGTGCCTCTGCCTTCGGTGCTGGTGCATCTGCATCAGGTACAAATGCTCTATCTCTAGGTATTGGTGTTTATAATTCTGTAACTGGAGTATATGATCAAGCTGCTACAGCATCAGGTACAAGTTCCATTGCTGCTGGTGACACAGCCACTGCAAGTGGAACTAATGCCACTGCCATAGGTAAAAACACCACAGCAAATCAACAAAACGCGATCGCTACAGGTAATGCAGCCCAAGCCACAGGTATTTCTGCCTCAGCCTATGGTGATAGTGCCAATGCTTCAGGCGTAAATGCCACTGCCACAGGTAAAGGTGCTACAGCAAATCAACAAAATGCGATCGCTACAGGTAATGCAGCCCAAGCCACAGGTATTTCTGCCTCAGCCTATGGTGATAATGCCAATGCTTCAGGCGTAAATGCCACCGCCACAGGTAAAGGTGCCACAGCTAGTGGTGCGAGTTCTATTGCCACAGGTGATACTGCCACTGCCAGTGGAACTAATGCGATCGCCACAGGTAAAAACACCACAGCAAATCAACAAAATGCGATCGCTACAGGTAATGCAGCCCAAGCCACAGGTATTTCTGCCTCAGCCTATGGTGATAATGCCAATGCTTCAGGCGTAAATGCCATTGCTACAGGTACTACTGCTAATGCCACTGCTAATAGTGCTACAGCTACAGGTAATGCAGCCCAAGCCACAGGTATTTCTGCCTCAGCCTATGGTGATAGTGCCACTGCTTCAGGCGTAAATGCCACCGCCACAGGTAAAGGTGCCACAGCTAGTGGTGCGAGTTCTATTGCCACAGGTGATACTGCCACTGCCAGTGGAACTAATGCGATCGCCACAGGTAAAAACACCACAGCAAATCAACAAAATGCGATCGCTACAGGTAATGCAGCCCAAGCCACAGGTATTTCTGCCTCAGCCTATGGTGATAGTGCCAATGCTTCAGGCGCAAATGCCACCGCCACAGGTAAAGGTGCCACAGCTAGTGGTGCGAGTTCTATTGCCACAGGTGACACTGCCACTGCTAGTGGAGCAAATGCTGTTGCCACAGGAACAGGTGCAACATCTAGTGCTAACA
>NZ_JADEWA010000174.1:0-10286 GCF_015207865.1 Dolichospermum sp. LEGE 00246 | reverse complement strand
ATAATAATAAATATACCATTTATTCTTTCTATCAATCTATCTTTACCCCAATACATTAGGCTACCAAATACGAGAAAAAAACTAACTGTTCCTACCCACTGAGGTGAAATATGCTCTAATTCCCAAACTTTATCAACTGTGGTTGTTAAAATTTTGCCACCTTCAGTCATATATGCCACTAACAGGGCATAGTGGTTAAATACATAGGCAATTCCGGCAATTCTCGCTCCTGGTTTACCGAGAATCTTTTCTATGATTGCTAATAAACCTATATGAGAAATACCCTCAAATCTCATCACATTTAAAGTCAATTCTGCAATTAATAAACCGGAAGTTAAAGTATACAGCCATACAGTAATAAGTAGGATTGTGGATGGTATAATCCCGGATGGTAAAGTTACAGCAGGTAATCCAACAATCCCCGCCCCAATGGTAGTCCCGACAATTAAAGCTGTATTTCCTAAAACACTACCGGGTTGATGTTGAAATTTATGATTATCAAATTTTAGATGGGAAAATAATCGCGTTACTGTTTGTTCTTTTTTATTCATAAGTGCAGGTAATTAGTGTTATTGAGATTATTTATATCCCCGACTTCTTGAAGAAGTCGGGGATATTGTCTTGTGGTTAATTAAACAAATTTTTTGGTAAACTCACATATTAAGTCTACTCTACCTTTACGTAACATGGCTGGATCTAATCTTTCCGTGGTATTACAAGTCATTAGTATGACTAATTTCTGTTGCATTTGAATACCAGATTCGTCAATTATGCTTTGGTATAATGTCCCATCTAATAAGGCTAAAATATGCTCGGTTTTGTTGTTATATTGTGCTACTTCTGAAGCTCGATCTTGAGCTAAATTATCAGCTTCGTTGATGATAATACAAATCTTTTCTAAGTATGTTGGCGGCACAAAGTTAGTGATGGCATCATGATCTAAAATGAAAATTACATATCCTAAAGGGACAAGAATTTCTTTAGCAACACTTTGTGTCCATGCTGTTTTCCCTGTACCTGGTGCGCCATGTACTACAACGGCTAATTGACTTTGATCTAAAATTGTTTGTTGAACTATGTCAGTAAAATCTTGAATATCTTGGGGAAATGTTGGTAATGAATACTGACTATGAACTTTCCCAACACGACTTTGATATCCACTCAGCATAACTGCTAGATCATAGGTGGCTTTATTAATTAATGGCTTGATATTTTTAGCCATTAAAGTATAATTTCTTCTGCCTCTTTCATAAGCTTCAATTTGTAACCAAATATCATGTTCTGACCAGTAGGCATAAACTGTATTAACCACATCTAGTCTTTCCCAGTTTACAAATTTTTCAACGGGGAAATAAAAGTCTCGTTCTGAGTAATATTGGGTGATAATATCAGGGCGTTCTAATAGTTTTAAAACTCGTAAAACGGTTATTTCTTGGAGAAGATTCAGGACGTAATCAATAGGAATACTGTTGCGGCTGACAAATTGGACTAGGGGTGTTTCTGTGGTTAAAAAGTCTTTATGGCGCTGTTCTGGGGTGAGCATATCTGGTGTAATATAGTTCCAATATTTTTGGAATTCACCACGGGTGTAATCTGAAGCTAAATTTAAAATATTTGCCCACCAAGCATATTCTTTTCTCGCTAAAGCATCAGCATAATAACTGGCTAAATTAATACTTTTCTGGGTTAATTCTTGAGTGTCGTGGAATAGAATTTTACCGAAGTATTCCCAATCAAAATCTCTGTGAAATGGTCGCCAACCACTAGATAACAAGTGTTGAAAGTTCTTATTGGTGTTATTACTTTCGTTGGTTCGGAAATAGTCAAAATCCATAGTCAAATTATTCTCTGTTGAAACAGGCAATGATGCACAACTTTTTAATCACACTTATAAAGTAGATGCTGAAAACCCTTGAAGATGCGTTCGACTTAGGAGAACGCATCTGGGCTTCAGACAAGGGATGAAGGCTAGTTGCTTTCCTTTATCCTGCAATGACGTTAATTTGAAAATTTGAAATAATTTCAAATTTTAATCCATATTCGTGATACAATCAAATTGTCACTAAAGACATAAAAAGCTACCGGGGGACTCTCGGAAAGTTACGCTTGTCAGATATGATTTCGCCCGCCAGGGCAAACGAAATCAGGGCAAGAACCCAAATATTTAAGGAACCAATCCTGAAACTGGGATAACCGAGGGATATAGACTGAAACCCTCTACAGAATCTCCACGTCTTTAGACCGGAGAGTGTCAAGTAACATACTATAGCATTACACCAAAAGGTTTTTGCTGCTTAATGCTGATGGCGTAGCCTGTCCTTAGAGGTTGTGGGAAAAGTATTAGATGAAACCGATAATCTCCAGAAACCTAACCCCCCTTCCCTACCTCTCCCTAGCCCTCTCCTAAAAGGAGCTACTGTGTACATATAAGTAGTCCTGGTATAGGTTTCAACCTTTTTTCATCCGGTAATTTAAGCTTCCCCACCGCATAGTTTCAGAATTAGGAAGTTAAAATCAGTTGTGAGTTGAAGATTAGGGAACACCAAAAAATAAATTACCCAATTTTGTGGGATGGGCATCCTGCCCGTCCTTGATGATTAGCAAGCAAGATTGCCCGCACCACAAGAAATTTTTGGGTATTTTTTTAATTGGAAGTCCGTTACGTCTCAACTTGGTGGTTAGTCCGGCTATAAACCTCAAAAATTTGTGGACGTTCCATGGGTAAGGATTCTCGGCTCTACCATCTTTTTTGCAGATGCCTATTGTATATCGCTGGATAATTTAGGTCAATTTGCCTAAATTGCGAGAAGATTTAAAGTAGCTAGTTTATACAAAAAGTCAGGGTTGAAATTGCTAAATATTATTCCACTCCTATTGCTACTTGTCCAAGTACCGGCAACGGCGATTTTGCTTTCCCGGTTGCTGAAGGGTCCTAGACGTGATCCAGCTTTAACAGCACAACAGCCAACACCGGAACTTTTAGGCAGTGTGAGTGTGGTTGTACCGACGTTAAATGAGGCGTTGCGGATTGGTCCGCTTTTGGCTGGTTTAACTCGCCAAAGTTATGAGGTTCGGGAAGTTATTGTGGTTGATAGTCGCTCTCAAGATGGTACTCCCGATTTGGTAAAAACCGCAGCAGCAAATGACCCACGCTTTCGGGTGATGACGGATGATCCTTTACCTTCTGGGTGGGTGGGTCGTCCTTGGGCGTTGCATAATGGTTTTTTGTTCAGTTCTGAGGGGAGTGAGTGGTTTTTGGGTATGGATGCAGATATCCAACCTGATGCTGGTTTGGTGGCGAGTTTGGTGCAAACTGCGATCGCTAAAGGTTATGATTTGGTATCTTTATCACCGCAGTTTATTCTCAAGTATCCGGGGGAATGTTGGTTACAACCGGCTTTGTTAATGACGTTGTTGTATAGATTTGATCCGACGGGGATTTATACTGAACAACCGGAACGGGTAATGGCTAATGGTCAGTGTTTTTTGTGTCGTCGGTCTGTGTTAAAGGCTGTGGATGGTTACACCAGCGCGAAGGGTTCTTTTTGTGATGATGTGACTTTGGCGCGGAATATTGCCGCTAAGGGCTTTAAGGTGGGCTTTTTGGATGGGGCTAAGGTGCTAAGGGTGAGGATGTACGAGGGGGCGTGGGAAACTTGGAACGAATGGGGGCGCAGCCTTGATTTGAAGGATGCTGCTTCTCCCGCTCAGATTTGGGGGGATTTATGGGTATTGTCGGCGGTGCAGGGTTTACCTATTTTGATTTTACTGGGTTATTTGTCGCTGCCTTCTTTGGTGCTTTCACTGCCGGCGCTACTGTTGTTAGGATTGAATATATTTTTGGTGGTGATTCGCTTTGCCTTATTATTAGCGATCGCTCCCTCCTATGATCGGAAAGATGCCACTGGTGGTTGGTTATTCTGGCTTTCTCCGTTGGCTGACCCTTTAGCGGTGCTACGCATCTTTTTATCTGCATTTCACACTCCTAAGCAATGGCGCGGGCGGAAATATGGGGATGATGTCGGCTAAAAAACCAGGTGATTAATAGAAAAATTCCCCTTGTGTCTGGGTACAGGCTAAAATTTTCAGTAAAAGCGTTTATTTTGGAACGAGGGGAACTTATGGCGATTAAAAAAGGAAATATGGTGCGGGCTATTCGGGAAAAGCTGGAAAATAGTCTAGAAGCACAGGCTAGTGATTCCCGTTTACCTAGTTACTTGTTTGAAACCCAAGGGGAAATTGTGGATATTAAGGGTGATTATGCTTTGGTGAAGTTTGGACAAGTGCCAACGCCAAATATTTGGTTAAAGTTGTCACAATTGGAAGAGTTTGCCTAATTTAGATGTCTGATAGAAATAGATATCTCCAAAAAAGTAGAGACGTTCCATGGAACGTCTCTACAAGGTTTCTGGAAAACGCAGATTTAATTTTCACCAGATAGTTAATTTTCCTGATCGGAGCGATCGCTCACGTTTCTACCTCCTGTATCATCTACAGGTGGTGGTACTGATGCGTTTTGAGAACCACCGCCACAGCCTGTTATACTGAAAACGGTTCATATTTGGTTAAACTATGAACCGTTTTCAGTATGATAATGAACTATTTTTCTCGGTCTTCCATCTTGCTGCTGATTGATATAAGCGACTCTAATTTCTTACCTCTGAGGAAATATGCAATTAGAAACTTCCTACTCAAAAAATATCCCAATCCTGAGTATAAATGTAGGGGTTTAGCAAGAGCTTCATAGGTGTCAATTTAAGCTCAAATCCCTACCACATCTCGTTCCTAGTCTCTGACTAGGAATGCAGTTGATGAGGCTCTGCCTCTAATATCATTGAAGGCAGAGCCTTCTAGAATTCATTCCCAGTCAGAGACTGGGAATGAGGTAAGTTGAGTTCTTTGCGGGATAGATGTTTTACGTTAAGTTGACACCAATGAAGCTCTTGCTTTACCCTTACCTGTTCAGGGTATTTGCGGCATAAGTCATAAATATTGATTTTTGTCTTATTTACATCAAAATACTCAATATTATTTGATCTTTGTCCTAGTAACAAATACAATACTTATAATATTTTTTAGTTAATTAGGATACTGAATATGAACGCCCAAGCCCAAAATTTACAGACTTTATATGCTAAAACTCGCTTGCTGCTTGCGTTGTGGGATTTAGGAGCAAGTCAACAAGAAGTGAAAAAAGGTTTGCTGACGAAGCGGATAGTGGCTAAGGGTCAGAAAATGGCGGACTATAAGGGGATTTTAGAGGATTTGCAGGAACAGGGGGCTGTTACTGTTTCTAGGACTGGTTATACTCTCAACTCACCAATCGGTTTAGATGTATTGGGTGCGGGTTTGCGTAGTGATGAGTTTAAGTTTGAGGGAACTATTGTTGGGACTTGGGCAGCTAATGCGTTGTTGCGGTGGATAGGTCAAATTGATGTTGTAGTTGCTGCGCCGGTTGCGTCTGGTGGTGGGGTAATTGGTTCTTATGAGGAGTTTAAATCAGAGATTCTGGATTTATTCGATAAGTTAGACAAAAGCTATAGTCATGCTGGGTTAGTTCCTATTTGGCAGATACGCAAAGAAGTAGAAAATCGTTTACAACGCGATCAATTTAATGCTTGGATCATGGATATGCAAGCAGAGCAATTGTTATATCTCCAAAGTGGAGAAGCACGAGGAGCGACTGAAGAACAGAAACAAGACTCTATTAATAGTGAAATAAGAGGGCTTCTATTTTTCGTTAGTAAACCATTGTAATTGTCAAATAGGGAAATAATTAAAATGTCAACCACAGATAAATATGCCTTACTTGATAAGGCACGTAAAGAATCGGTAAATCCTTTTAGACTGGAATCAGTAATATCAGCTAATGAAGTTTGGGGTGATGTTATCACTGATTTACCTGGACTAAATCAACATATTGACGAAAGAATATTTGATGCAATTTCTGAAGTGCGTAAAAAGTATTCTAGCAAAATTGGAATTGCAATTAAAGGTGATAGAGGTACTGGCAAAAGTCATATTATCCATAGAGTATGGAAAAAAATAACACAAGAAGGAGATTCTGTTTTTGCCTATATTAGTCCTTGTACTAATCCCAAACGAATCAATTCTCATGTTCGCTTCTATTTATCTGATAGTTTTACATATCAAGATAGTCAAGGAATTACCCAATGGCAGAAATTAGCAGCAGCAGCAATTAATACTTTAAAAGGAACAGAGTTTGAGGACAAATATCGCTCATATATTGAAAAGTGTCATTCACCTAATGAATTACGGAAATATATTGTAGCTAGTCAAAATAAAACTACGCTATTAGGCTTTTTTGATGAATTAGTTGAAGCGATATTAGAAAATCAAACTGGAATTGATGTCAATTTTTTAAAGGCATTATTATTTTTACTTCTGAAAAATGCAATAATTGCTCAAATTGCCTTGGCTTGGATTAAAGGAGAAGATAATTCAGAGATTAAAAAAATAGGATTACCAGAATTTTTATTTGCAGAAAAAGAAGATAAATCTATCTGGATGATGGAACAAATCTGCAAGTTAGCGGAAATAGCATCATTGCCAGTGGTAATTTGTTTTGATCAACTTGATAGTGCTGGTACTGATAATGATTCTGGAGATAGCCCTGCTCAAAGTATTGCGAAATGTATTGATAGAATTTATTTTCAATGTAGTAATGTAATTCTTGTTTGCTGTGTTATTAGTGACACATGGAGAGAAATTGAACAAATGGGAAGTGGTATCCCAGATAGAGTTGGACAAAGAGCAGTTAGAGCAAAACCACCTACTACTGAACAGACTATAGAATTGGTTAAACTCAGACTAAATTGGTTTTACAAAAATAATAGTCTTAACGCTGAAGATTATCCTCATTTATATCCTTTTGAGGAAAGCAAAATTAAACATATTGCCAGTGAATCTGCTAGTGCGCGTTCTCTGATGAAATGGTGTGCTGATGAATTTGAAAAAATTACTCAAGTTATACCACCAGAAGATGAAGATAAGAAAAAAAAGAAACCTTTTTTGGAGAAGTACCAGGAGTTACTTAAACGAATTCGTATACCCATGAAAGATGATGATCAGTTAGCAGCAATCATAACTTGTGCCATGAACATGATTCCTAATGGTGGTACAGCAAATGTGGTAATTCAAGAAGTTAAAAAAATTGCTGATGCAACACATGATTTACATTTTATTATCTCTGGTTATGACTGCTTGCATAAATGCCAAATCAAAATTGGGGTAAGAATATGTGAAACGACAAATGGTAAAACATTTAATGCAGTAATGACGAGATTAGTAAACTACGATAAATACGGACTTACTCGTGGTTGTTTAATCCGTTCTAGTGATGTTCCGAGAAGTTGGAAAATTGGATATGCGCTAAAAGAAAAACTGGAAAAAGAGCAGGGAGGTGAAGTAGTGGTGTTGAAAAAAAATGATATTAAACCTCTAGTAGCGATTCAGAAAATTTACGAACAAGCTGAAGACTATGGATTTACCAAAGAAGAGGTAACTCAATTTGTGAAAGATTTAAGTCTTGCTGCTGATAATCTATTGATTTGTGAAATTTTGAGTGCGCCAGTGTGATATGAATAATCAAATAATAAATGGAATTCAATTACCAGCTTTTGATGTAGAAATGCTGGCTTTGGGAAAATTGATTGTAGTACCTTTCAAGCAGTTTCAACCTGAGGGTAAAGCCTTTTGGCTATATCCATGTCAACAACTCCCAAATAACCTCAGTTTAGAGGAATATTATCAACCTGAATATTTAGCAAAAGCTAAAAATGCCTTGGCTAAATATTCAACATACCCTATTCATCTTAAATTTTGGGCGCGTTGTGAATATCAATGGCGTATTAATCCTGATCAAAAGGATCTTTTACCGAAAATTACACAATCAACAATTTGGAATTTGAGTGCTTTAGAAAATATATTTGAACAGCAGAAAGTTCTCAAATTTTTGATGTTGCGAGTTTATTATCTTTCTAAACCTTGTATAGTTAATATACCAACAGATACAGGTTTATTTTACTGGACTAAATCTGAAGATATAGTACATCATGCAAGTGAAAATGATATTCCTGTGGTTTCTGATTCTAGTTTTAGCCAACGAAAAAACCTAATTTTATCTGGAAATATTTCTCCATACCAAAATATAGAAGCTTTACAGTTTCAATGTGAAAATATTTCAGAAACTAATCGAGATATTGAAAAGCTAAATCATGACATTAAGCAATTTTTAGGCTGGTATAGTGTTCCACCTATTCCAAAATTAGATAAAAGTTTAGATTGGATAAAAACAATTACATCTTTAGGAGATAGAAGCATAGAAAAAGATGATAGTACAAGCAACTATCAGGCAGGTACAAACTTTGAAATTGTTACACGCAAAAGCCTTAATTTTTTAGGATTTAAAGTAGAGGAAGATCACAAAGGTGGTGCTGGAGGTTTAGATTTATATTGTTCACAACCTTATTCTCTAGTTTGCGAATGTAAAGCAGGTAAAAGCATTCCTCATAACACAGTAGAAGAATTAGATAGAATTGGTAAAAGACATCTTCAAGAAAATTATCTTCAAGCTGTGCGGTTAATTATTGGACCTGGTGAACCTACTAAAAATTTGAAAGAATCGGCTCAAATCTCTAAAGTCAGTATTATCAAAGCTATGACATTACAAAAATTAGTTGAACTCAAAGCAAAATATCCAGGTGCGATCAACTTAATTGAATTAAAGCAATACTTAGAACCGGGACAAATTGATGATAAAATTAATGAATATATAGAAAAAGTAGAAAAAGAGATTAAATTGCGATCGCATATTATTCAAGTTTTGAAAAATTACTTACAACTTTCAAAAAATGAACGTATTGGAGTAGAAGCTCTTCATGCGGTATATGTAACTTCTAAACCACCACAAAACTTAGGAGATAAAGAACTATACGACATTCTCATAGAACTATCATCACCATTAACAGGCTACTTGGGAAGAATTAAAGAAGATTATTGGAAAAAAGATCGTTTTTATTACCTGCGTGACTTACCAATTAATTAAACTTTGTTCTTTACTCGTCCAATTCTGCAAATAAAGATTCTAAATTGCGATAACCACTAACTACACGGACAATTTCAATTCCATTGTCAATAACTTGAGTCACATCTGCGGAATGTGGGTTTAGATAAATTAATTTCTGGCGTTGCTGAATTGAGGTATGAAATTCCCAAATTGAACCTTTAAAACTCTTACCTTTGCGTCTTTGCGCCTTTGCGTGAGACTAAAATTCATACCCTTAATCAGCAACGCCTAATTTCTTTTATAGTCTGTTGCAACAGGTTAGAGCAGCGAATAATGACAACATGATTTGTAAAAATAAATACTGTAGATATCTGAGTTTTGCAAAATTTGAGTTACTCTAGCTAATAAAATAGCGATCTGCTTGCAGCAGCGCTTCGCTATCGCCATAACTCCTAATTGTATAATCATACTAGATTCTAATTTCCAGATTTTTAACTTAGGTAATTCTATGAACAGAACAATTAATTTTCAAACTATTTCTTGGTTTTGGGATCTCCATACAAGAAAACTCATTGAACTTGATCCACCTTATCAAAGACGTAGTGTTTGGAATCAAGACTATAAGGATTACTTTATTGACACTGTACTTAATGGTTATCCTGCACCTGCCATATTTATATATCAAGAGATTACACCTGAAGGAGTATCTAAAATTAGTATAGTTGATGGCAAGCAAAGATTATCTACTTTGTTTGAATTTGCTAATAATGAATTTCCTGTATATGAAAAAGCTACAATTGCAAGATTTCGTGGTAAATATTTCAAGGATTTAGATATTGAAGCTAAACAGAATTTCTGGAAATATCAGTTCGCTATTGAATATTTACCATCATCTGATGAAAAAATTATTGGTAATATATTTGACCGGATTAATCGTAATGTAATTAAGCTGACTTCTCAAGAACTTCGTCATGCCAAATTTAATGGAGTTTTTATTACTGCTGTAGAAGATTTGACTATATGGATGTTTGAATATTTAGGGGGAAATTTTCCGACTATTGATCAAAGAACAAAAAAGCAAATGAAAGATGTAGAAATGGTTGCACAACTATTGCTTTTTCTAGAAGAAGGCGTGAGGACTTATAGTCAAGAATATCTTGATAAATCATTTAGTGATAGAGATATTGATTGGGAAGATAAAGATAATATTGAAAATGAATTTCGTCATACTATTGAATCCATAAAAACCATATTAGAA
>NZ_JADEWA010000173.1:0-10343 GCF_015207865.1 Dolichospermum sp. LEGE 00246 | reverse complement strand
GTAATGGGTAATGGGTAATGGGTAATGGGTAATGGGTAATGGGTAATGGGTAATGGGTAATGGGTAATGGGTAATGGGTAATGGGTAATGGGTAATGGGTGAAAATCCAATAAGATGTTTAATAAATAAATATCTGTCTGTTCCCTGTTCCCTGTTCCCTGTTCCCTGTTCCCTAATTAATATGATCAAAAAACACATTCTTATTTGTACCTTTTTGGCACTTTCTTCCGGTTTTTTTACTGCTTTAATAGGTGGACAAATCACCGTCATGCTGCATAGCCAAAAGTGTCAAAATCAGGCTTGGGGATTTAAACAAATGTGTAGTGCTTTAGTGACTCCGGGTGCAAGTTGGCAAGGCAGCACTGCGGGACTGTGGACAGGGACAATTTTAGGGGCATTTGTGGGTGGGTTGATTACACGCAAATCTAGTGATTGGTAATTGGAGATATGGTTTTTTCTACACTTCTGGTTCTACTCCTAAAGCGCGTAATTGGGCGATGAGGCGATCGCTTTTTTCCTTTTCATATTCAGCCTGTTGGCGTTCATTTTCAGCCCGTTGGCGTTCATATTCGGCTGTTTCATGACCATCAAGTAATAAATTACCATCTAAATCCCACCACCGCAGCCAAGGTAACTCCATATTTTGATATGTTCCTTGCCAAATACCTAATTCTACTCCCATAGGTGTAATCGGATAATGACCTCGTTTATTTGGTGGCAATAAATGATATTGTCCTTCCATGAGATGATACACTTCCACACTAGCTTTACTAACTTCGTAAATGCCATAAAAGGCAGGTTTAATCACTTGTTCATAAATCCAGAATTTCCCCTGCCAAGGTGTTTTATCTCTTTCTTCTGTGCCATTTCCTGATACAAATTCTAAAGCAATTAATGGGGCAATAAATTCTTGCCAAAGCACATAAGAACGTCGGACTTTACCATTTAATAATGGTGGCACATGAGGAACATAAAACCAATCGGGAGCTTCTGCACCTCGTTCTGGTGGTTCAGTTATCCGCCAATAAATACCGCTATCTTGACCTATAGCATATTGTCCATCAGCGTGGAGTTTTTGTAATACTGGAATAATAGATTGAGTTAGTAGAATGCTTTGAGGATGTTCCTGAAAATTCTTCACAAATAGTCCGTTAGATTCTGGTAGTTGAGTATGATCTGGAAGGCTGGTTTGTGTATAGGGAGGATCTGCGGTAAAGGTCATAATGTCCTCGTGTTTTATAAGGTTTATTGTAGTTAAGAATTCAAGACTCCTAACTTCTGAGATTAAGTAGGATGACAATGAACAAATTATAACAATAATTTACAGATACCTGAACTTACCTGAATTATACTGTACACAGTGCATTGTGCATTGGTAACTGTTCACACTCCCCCCTATCTTTAACGAGAGATCAAGGGTTTCGATAATTTTAGAGGGGGGGGAGTGAATAACTACGTTTAAGAATACATTGAGGTAACCGTTCACAGGGGGGGAGAATTTATTAAAAAACCTGAAAGCTTTGTCTGTTGGGTTTTTCAGGCAACTTGACATATTAACGAATGGTTCTTAAATTGGCTGGAAAACGATTTGCAAACCGATATAGAGATTTTGCGAATTTCAAATGACCTAAAAAAATCAAATCTATAACGTTTTTCATGCTGTTTTCGTGGAATCTCATATAGAGCGTTTTTTGTACCCCCCGTGAACGGTTACTCTTAAACCTGTAGGTGTTTATAATAAATCTTTAGAATTGCCTCTCGGTGATGTCGGTTCATTGCGACTAGTCGCTGAAAGATTTAATAGTGATACTTTTTCTTTTGCTTCTAATTATCGAGTTGATTGTGGAATAGGTAAAGAAAAAAGAAATTTACAGTTTTCGACTTCATTAGATAGTCAAGGGAATAAAAAAATTAATGTTGGAGTTATTAATCAAAATGGCAATCAGCCAGCAAAATCAACTTGGGATAAAATGACAGATCCTGATGATAAATCTCTCCTTAATCCTCCCTTTGGAGTTAATGCTTTTATCAGACAAAAAGACCAAACATCAATCTGGCTATTTGAAGTTGTAGAAAAATAATAGCTTTTTTGTGGAGCCGGTAGAGTGTGTTAATGAAAATCTCCCGTAAATCATTTGACAGTAGTTTGAAGAATCCATAGCAAATTAAATTCGTGAGGCTTATTCATATCAAATGTCATCACGAGACACGCGGGAAGTCAAGAAGATCATCTTGCAAAACTTTGATGAAATAGTAGATGAATGGCAAACATTTAGGAATTGGCAAAATGGATAAGCAATACAACATATCAAATATTGACTTTAATGGAGAGTTGATGATTCTATCAGTAGATGGAAAAACTTATCAAATCCCAATTATTCAAGTATCTAAGCGACTTGCTCAAGCAACAGATATGGAGCGCAAAATGTATCGTATTTCGACCTCTGGTTATGGTATTCATTGGTACGCCATTGATGAAGATTTGACAACTAAAGGACTAATCAAACTAGCAGAGATCGCCAAAACAGCTTAAAGTGCGATAGTGAAGCACTGCTGCAAGCAGATCGACCCTCATCCTGAATCTATGAAATCAAGGGTGGGATTTGTTCTAACGAAACTAAAATAGGAACTACTTTTTCTCGATTGTCCCAAACAATTGTTGCTAAATGTATAGATAACAACGTCTCCCTACCATCGGCTAATCTAGCAAGCGTAGTGGAATATAACGGCAGATTCATCGCGCTGACGGCTTGTGGTGGTAAGGTAAGATGGTCGTTGAATCCAGTATCAATAATAAAATTAATAGAAAAATCTCGTTGTGTCGGTAAACGGAAAATTACTGGCACAATCGCTTTGCTATCAATCAATCTTCCGTAAATCATTTGACAGTACGCTCAATCGCTCCCCCAAAGCTGACAGCAACATCATAACCAATCCGCATCGTAAATAATCTGGCATTTGGTTTCTTTTGCTTTAACTTTAATGCAGTTTCTACGCCAGTTTTATCAATTCCGTATTCGCCGGTTTCCGCATCAATTACAATCATTTTGCCAATGTGATCATCACATTCCACTTGTTGACGAATGCCATTTTCGTAAAATTGTTTAGCCCTTTGAGCAACTTCTTCTATGGTCCAAAAAATAGCCTGCATGATCATTACACCTCCTTTACGCCGTTTAATTATTTTAAATGTAAATTAATCAAGCGATAAGTTAATCATATAGCAGAACTAGCGGAAAAATTTATTCTAGCTGAACCGTCCCTGTTCCCTATTCCCTGGTAAAATATTTCAACATCTCTGAAAATACGTTACCATGACTACTGAAAATACCACGGGTGCTGATGCTATTGATAGAGCGATATCAAGTGGAATTGATTTTGATGGTTCTCCTATTCCCATAGTTAAATTAGACCTATATGAACAAGTTATGGGTTTAGAATCAGGCAGACAACGCAGCGGTGTATCCAATACCATGCGTTCTCGCATTGTTCGGATTGGTGCTAAACATATCCCCCAAGCTGAACTTGATCAAAAGCTGGTTGAAGCTGGTTTTGCACCTTTAAAAGAAAAGGAAATTGCTTTTTTCTACGGTGGTAAATAAAAGACAAAGAATTCCGTGCAAAAGTCAGATCCCCGACTTCTCTAAGAAGTCGGGGATCTGGTGGTTTATAGTAAACCTAAAGATATCTAGAATAAATTTCAGTTCTCATCAAAAATGCTGCTAATTTATAAATAATTGGTTAAGCTACAAAGATTTTTAGATCAAGAAACCAAGTCAACCAGGTAATTTATCGTCATATCAACATTCACGTTTCAGGGGTTCTGGTAATGGATATTACGACGCTGTTAATTGTTTGGTTAGTCACGGCTGTTAGTTTGTGGATTATTAGTAAATTACCTTTAGGAGTGGAAATTGATTCTCCTGAAAAGGCAATTTTTTCTGCCGCAGTTTTAGGTATTATTACAGCATTAGTGAAGCCAGTTCTCAAATTTTTGTTTGTGATACCAAATTTAGCCACCTTTGACTTATTATCTGGTATCTTCACTTTCATGATTGCTGTTGCTTGTTTTAGTATTGCGGCTTGGTTAGTAGATGGTTTCCGGTTACGTTTTGGCATTTGGAGTGCAATTTTAGGTGCTTTTGCGCTTACTCTTGTCAATAACATTATCTACAAATTATTAGGTGTTTAATTGTCAACTGGTAATTGGTAATTGGTGATTGGTAATTACTTACTATCACCTATTCGTTATATTATCAATACAAATAATTAAGACATCTAATTTCCAAAAATTAACTGGGGATTAATCTCTGCAAAATCTGTTTCACAACTATCCCAGTCCAATCAATATCCGCTGCTGTTGTCTGTTTTCCTAAAGTTAATCTAATTCCACACAAAGCCGCTTTTTGAGAATATCCCATTGCTAATAAAATGGGACTAGGGCTTAATTTGCCACTATTGCAAGCCGCACCAGCACTAATACCAATTCCACCTAAATTTAACTGTCTTACTAAGGTTTTACCGCTGATTTTTTCTCCGTCGGCTGCTTCTAAATAAAAGCTGAGATGATGGGGTAAACGATGAATTTTGTCACCTGTGGGTATTAAACCCGGAACATCTGCTAAAATGGCAAAGAGGCGATCGCGCAATAGGATCAATCTCTCGCTTTCCGTCTCTAATTCCTGTGCTGCTAACTCCGCAGCTACTCCAAATCCAGCAATAGCGGGCGTTGCTTGCGTCCCTGAACGCAGTCCGTTCTCCTGTCCACCCCCACCCAGTAGCGGCATTAATTCCACTCCAGGACGCACATATAACGCCCCTGCACCCAAACCGCCATAGATTTTATGACTGGATAGACTCAATAAATCTACAGGTAATGTCTGCACATCTAGCGGTAAACGTCCAGCAACCTGCACTGCATCTGTGTGAAATAAAGCACCGTGTGTTTTTGTGATTTTTCCCAATTCTACAATTGGTTGGACTGTTCCTATTTCACTTTGTCCATAAATCACAGATACCAACACGGTGTTATCTCGCAAAGCTGCGGTTAGATCTTCGGGGTTAACTCTTCCTTGATGATTTACACCCAAACGGGTAACTTCCCAACCCCAATTTTCTAACATTTTCGCCGGTTCAGAAATGGCGGAATGTTCTACACTAGAAATGATAATGTGTTGGGGGATAGTGTAACACCGCGCCACTCCCATAATTGCTAAATTATCTGCTTCCGTTCCCCCAGAAGTGAAAATAATAGATTCAGGAACAGCATTAATTAATCCTGCTACTTGCATTCTCGCTGTTTCCACAACCAAAGCTGCACGGTTGCCCCATTCATGTAAACTGGAAGGATTACCCCACTGTTGTGTTAGGATTGTTTGGATAATTGCGATCGCTTCTGGACGAGTGGGAGTAGTTGCACTGTAATCTAGATATACTTGCATAAAAATTAATAAATAATAATTACGTATTGCTATTTTTAGGTAAGAGTTTCACGCAAAGGCGCAAAGGCGCAAAGGAAGAAATTAATTCAGGGTGTGATATAAATACATTAAAATCCCTGTAATTTACTTTGATCAGATTACTGTGTTTATTTTCCCACAAATCCGTTATTTTCCTTATATCTTTTTATTGCTATTCACCTTGGGTAGTTGTCAACAGGTTCAATCATCAAACCAGCGTTTAGCACCATTACCCCAAGATTCTTTAATTCAAGTTTACTTCAATAATTCCCAATCTTCAGAATATCAAGAAACCTATCGTCAGCAAACCCGGTTAGGGGATGATTTAGAAAAGCAGATTGTTGACACTATTTCCCAAGCTAAATCTACTGTGGATATAGCTGTCCAAGAATTGCGTTTACCAAGAATTGCCCAAATATTAGCACAAAAACAAAAATCTGGCGTAAAGATTAGGTTAATTTTAGAGAGTAATTATTCTCGTCCTTGGAGTAGTTTTACTTCCACAGAAATAGCGAAGTTAGAAAAAAGAGAACAGGAACGATATAACGAATTTCGGAAATTTGTGGATATCAATCAAGATAATCAAATCACACCAGAGGAAATTAGTCAACGGGATGGTTTAGCTATTATCCAAAATGCCCAAATTCCTTGGCTAGATGATACTGCTGATGGTTCAAAGGGTAGTAGTTTAATGCACCATAAATTTGTGATTGTTGATGATCGTTTTGTGATTATTACTTCTGCCAATTTTACCCTCAGTGATACATTTGGAGATTTTACCGATCCTAGCAGTTTAGGGAATACCAATAATTTATTAAAAATTGATAGTTCTGAATTAGCAACCCTACTCACAGAAGAATTTAATATTATCTGGGGTGACGGAGTAGGAGGAAAACCAGATAGTAAATTTGGAGTTACAAAACCTGTTCGTAACCCACAAACAATTACATTAGGGAATAGCAAAATTACAATTCATTTTTCTCCAACATCTCCTACTGAACCTTGGAGTAATTCCAGTAATGGGTTAATTGCCAAAACCTTATCTGCAAGCACGAAAACCGTAGATTTAGCATTATTTGTATTTTCAGATCAACAACTTGCCAATATTCTCGAAGAACGTCATCATCAAAATGTCCAAGTTCGGGCTTTAATTGCACCACAATTTGCTTATCGTCCCTACAGTGAAGCGTTAGATATGATGGGATTTGCTTTAAGTCATAACTGTAAATATGAAGTTGATAACCGTCCTTGGAAAAATCCCATTTCTACCGTTGGAGTCCCAATTTTAGCCAAGGGAGATTTATTACACGATAAATTTGCAGTCATTGATAACCAAACCGTAATTACAGGTTCACATAATTGGTCAGAAGCAGCAAATAATGGCAATGATGAAACATTAATAGTGATTGAAAATCCAACAGTTGCAGCACATTACCAACGGGAATTTAACCGACTTTATGGTAAAATAAAACCCGGTTTACCAGCAAATATTAAATCTAAAATAGATGCAGAAGTTAAAAAATGTCCTCAAATTAAACAACCATCATCTTTCGTAAATCCAATTACCACTAAAATTAATCTCAATACAGCAAGTCAAGCAGAATTAGAAACTCTTCCTGGTGTGGGTGAAAAGTTAGCCGAAAGAATAATTATAGCCCGTCAACAGCAAAAATTTACTTCTTTACAAGATGTAGATAAAGTACCGGGAATTAGTGCTAAAATCTTGGCAGAATGGGAGGGAATGACCACATTTACCTCAGATTAACGCATATACGGATAATCGTGTTACCATTAATGATATAATAGTAGAGAAAGCGAGTTAGTATTTTAGTAAGTGCCTTAAAGTTAAAATATTGCTAGGAGAACTTATGAAATTTTACGATAAATTGAATGGGGCGATCGCCAAAAATCAGAGTTTACTATTTGTAGGACTAGATCCTAATCCAGAAATGCTCCCTGAGCGATATTGCCAGAAATCACATCCCAAAAGTATGATTGATGGTCTGTGGAATTGGTTAGAATTTACTATTTCCCAAACCAGTGATTTAGTATGTGCCTATAAACCAACTCTGGGATTTTACGCAGCTTTAGGTATTCCAGGATGGGAATTATTAGAAAAAACTTTAAAAGCTATTCCTGCCCATATTCCGATTATATTAGATGCCAAACATAGCGATCTTAATACTAGCACAATTTTCGCTAAAACTGTTTTTGAAGAATGGCAGATTGATGCGATTACATTGAGTCCTTATGCAGGACAAGATCACGTAGCACCCTTTTTAGTTTATCCCGATAAAGCCGTTTTTATTTTGTGTACAACTTCTAATCCAGGTGCGGCAATTTTACAGCAATATCCTACAGCGGAATCCCCTTTTTATTTACAAGTAGTTAAAGAAGCAAAAAACTGGGGAACACCTGAACAACTAGGTTTAGAAGTAGGAACTATTCAGCCAAATATTTTAGCAAAAATTCGCAAAGAAGCACCAGAAAGAGTAATTTTAGCCCGCAGCATCTGGTCTGAAGGTGGTAATCTTAAAAATTTGCTATCAGCGGGATTAAATTATAATGGTGATGGGTTACTTCTTCCCGTTTCTCAAGATATGTTAGGAAGTGAAAATCTATCTACACAACTGCAATCTTTAAGGGCGGAAATTAATGATCTCAGAACTGAAATTTCCCAAGAAAACTCCACTTGTTCCGTCTGGTTTCCTGATGTTTGTTTGTTAAATAAACACCCGCTTTTAGATTTAATTCTACAACTTTATGACATTGGTTGTATCATGTTTGGTGAATTTGTCCAAGCTTCTGGAGCTACGTTTCCCTATTATATAGACCTCCGTAAAATCATTTCCAATCCCCAAATATTTCATCAGATAGTAATTGCTTATGCAGAGATTCTTAAAGACCTAACTTATGATAGAATAGCCGGTATTCCTTATGGTTCTTTACCTACTGCTACTGGATTATCATTACATCTAAATTCCCCGATGATTTTTCCCCGCAAAGAAGTAAAAGCACACGGAACCCGCAAGGTAATAGAAGGTAATTTTAATCCTGGAGAAGTTGTTGTCGTTGTTGACGATATTCTAATCAGTGGTAAAAGCGTAATGGAAGGAGCAGAAAAGTTAAAATATGCAGGATTAAATGTCAATGATATTGTAGTATTTATGGACCATGAACAAGGTGTAAAAGACAGATTGCGAGAAAATGGTTATCAAGCACACGCAGTTTTAACAATCTCTGAAATCACAGAAACTTTATATGCAGCAGGACGTATTAGTGAGGAACAATTTAAAACCTTAGAGACTTCCAAATAAAAAAATGTCCCAAAACTGATGCAGAAATTCTCTCTCTGTGTACTCTGTGCCTCTGTGGTTCGTTTCTTAGGATAATTTATTTCTTGGAAGTCTCTTATCTGAAATAAATAAATTAGACATTTATTCTCAAGATAGTGATACAAAACTAATTCAATAATTAGGATTTTGTAGGAACTTTACTGATGATTCCCATTATTTCCACTATTTCCCTTTTTCAACTTGCTTCTGGTGAGTTTCTTTCTCTTCAGGTGTATAAATTTATTGGTGCTAAATCTGGTAAAAAAGTATATATCCAATCTAACTTACACGGTGCGGAAATTGTTGGTAATGCTGTCATTTACCAAATCATTGATTTCTTAACGACATTAAATAATACTCAGTTAATAGGAGAAATTTGGCTTGTACCTGTTTGTAATCCCTTAGCTGTTAACCAGCGAACTCATAATTTTTCTACGGGTAGATTCAATATTTATGATAGTCAAAATTGGAATAGAATTTTTTGGGATTATGAAAAACAACATGATGACATAGAAGAATTTGCTCGTTCTCAAATTGGTTTAGATATAGGTACAATTAAATATAACTTTTCCCAAAAAATTAAATCTAGTTTCGATAGTCTTTTAGATAAAATCAATGCCCCTAGTAGTGTACAACTAACTGATAAATATCGCTACAAGCTGCAATCTCTTTCTTTCGATGCAGATTACGTCATTGATTTACATAGTCACACTGGAGAAGGAATAGAATACCTTTATTATTTCCGAAATCGAGAAGACAGTGCTAATTTATTTCTTCTCAATTATGCCATTTTATTTGATGAATATGATGGTGATGCTTTTGATGAATCATTCATAAAACCCTGGTTAGCTTTAGAGAATGCTTTATTAAAATTAACCGGACAAAAAATGATATTTGATAAAGAAGCATGGACATTAGAATTAGGAACGGGAATGCAAATGAATCCAGATTCAGTATCTAAAGGAGTGTGCGGAATTAAAAATTATTTAACTCAAAAAAGTATTTTAGAAATACAGGATTTAAACCAACTAAAAACTATATCTCATCAAACCAATTTTCGTTCACTTAGTCAACTCAAAAAATATTGGAGTCCCGTAGGCGGAATGATTTTATCTAAAGCTGCATTAGGTACTTCAGTAAATCAGGGAGATTTGCTATATCAAGTTCTGACATTCAATAAAATTGGTGAATTACCCATAACTATTCATGTTTATGCTGAGAAAACAGGCTTGGTTTATGATACATCAATAAATAACTCTGTTAACGAAGGAGAATTTGTATTAGCGACTATGTAGTTTGTCATGGAAAACATTTAACACAGAATTATTCAATCTATTAATTCATCTGCGTTTATTTGCGTTTATCTGCGTTCAAATCTTGATTCTTATACTCAAAACGGCTAGAATCTGGACTTTTTTATCATACAAAGAACAAGTTCAAAGCCTCTCCCCGCACCTCTCCCTAAGAGGATGTTTTAAAAGTGGTATTCCGTAATTTTCATCACATTGCTACCCCCTTTCCCCTTGTAAAGGGGAGGGTCTGTCTCTTA
>NZ_JADEWA010000172.1:0-10369 GCF_015207865.1 Dolichospermum sp. LEGE 00246 | reverse complement strand
CGTTTTTTACTTCAATTTATTAGTCTAACTTATAATCTGTATCTTGAATATCTTCATTTATTTATCTTTTTCTCCCTCTGGGTGGTGTTCATTCTTGTTGCTCCTTATTGACAATGGGTTTTGATGCCATTTTTGGTGTTTTTCTTTTTTGCCAATGTATTTTCTCGATAATATGTTATTTTTTATTCTCAATTTTATTTCTTGCCTATGTAATTCCACTCCTGTGACAGTTGGGGTGCGGAATGTGGGTTAAATCCATTGGGGAGATTAGCAATAACAGAGAAAATTACCTTAGCTCGGTCTAAAGCTGCTTGGGCATAACCTACTGTGCCTGGGGCAATACCATTGATTTTACCTTGAGCATCGTCAACGGTAAATATTCCTAGTTCATTAACAAGATTAGAGCTTCGTTCTATGAGAGTAATTTGAAGTTTTGATTTGCCACTACTATCAAAGACGTTGAAGATATCATCAGCAATTTTTGAAAGCTTCAACGTAGGTGAGGTATTGCTCTGTTTGACAGCTAGTAAAAATGTGTCAGTGGCAATTAAACCATCATTATCTTTGGCTCGTACCTGAATTGTTAAACTTCCAATATTGGCGTTAGTTAGTGTACCGTTAAAGGTACGAGTAGCAGGATTAAATTTCAGCCAGCTAGGTAAATTACTGCCATCTTTTAGTGTTGCCGAATAAGTAAGACTGTCACCTGCATCTATATCTGTAAAAGTGTTTTCTGGGATAGTGAAACTAAAAGCTGTGTTTTCTGTAGCTGTAACATCAGCGATCGCATTATTTACAATCGGCGCATCGTTGAGGTTTTCAACGGCGATCGCAAAGATATCATTAACAGATACCCCTGCTTTATCTATAGCGGACACTTTAACATTCAAAGTCCCTACGTTGTCATTAGTGGGAGTACCGCTAAAGGTGCGAGTTGTGGGATTGAAAGTTATCCAACTTGGTAAAGCATTACCATTTTCTAAGGTTGCGGAATAGGTAAGGACATCACCAGCATCAATGTCTGTAAATGTGTTGGTAGGAATTTGGAAATTGAAAGCGTTTCCTTGTTTAGCGTTTTGATCAGCGATCGCATTACTCAAAACTGGCGCATCGTTGACGTTTTCAACTGCAATGACAAAGATATCATTAACAGATGCTCCAGCTTTATCTGTAGCTGCCACTTTAACATTCAAACTGCCAACATTATCATTGATGGGAGTACCGCTAAAGGTGCGAGTTGTGGGATTAAAGATTAACCAACTTGGTAAAGCATTACCATTTTCTAATGTTGCTGAATAAGTAAGAACATCACCAGCGTCAATGTCTGTGAAGGTGTTGGTAGGAATTTGGAAATTGAAAGCGTTTCCTTGTTTAGCGTTTTGATCAGCGATCGCATTACTCACAATCGGAGCATCATTGAGATTTTCGACTGCAATGACAAAGATATCATTAACAGATGCTCCAGCTTTATCTGTAGCTGCCACTTTAACATTCAAACTGCCAACATTATCATTGGTGGGAGTACCGCTAAAAGTGCGAGTTGTGGAATTGAAGGTTAACCAACTTGGTAAAGCATTACCATTTTCTAATGTTGCTGAATAAGTAAGAACATCACCAGCATCAATATCTGTGAAGGTGTTGGTAGGAATTTGGAAATTGAAAGCTATTCCTTGTTTGGCGTTTTGATCTGCAATTAGGTTAGCAACCGTCGGTGGATTATTTACCAAAACTACAGTTGTAGAAGTATCGGCTTGATTTGGGGCAGATTCTTGGAAACCTACGTTATCGGTAGCCACGCTGTAGAAGCGGTAAACATGATTTAATTCACCTGTATAAGTTGCGGAAGTGTCTGTGATACCTTGTTTCCAGATTGTGAAATCACCGCCATTGTCGGAAACGTATATATCGTATTTGGCTACGCCGCTACCATTGTCAGCGCCTGTCCATGCAACATTAAAGTTGGGGCTACTGTTGGCAGATAGGGCTGTAACTTGGCTGCTGGGGGCGTTGGTGTCGATTTTATTCGACCAAACGGGGGTTTCGATCGCCTCATTGGTGTCGAAGACGATGCTGGCTTGGGCATCGAGGCTGGCTCCGTTGGCGGTGTCGCTTTTGGATTTAACTCGATAGTTGACGAAGCCTTCGCCGTCGCGGGTGGCGTTGTTGGGGGGGAGGAATCCGTCGGTGACTCCATCGGCGGGTTGTCCTGTGAGAGCGTCGATGGTGATGATTTTCCAGGTGACGAGGCGGGTGGTGGTGTTGAGGGTGGCGGTGAAGTCTACGAAGTCGCCGATGGTGTTGCGGAGGTCGAGGCGGGTGGTGTAGTTTTGGAAGCCGTCGGGGACGGTGATGGTGGTGCTACCGAAGCCGAAGTCGCCTAGCTCGAAGGTGTTGAGGTCGAGATCGCTGTCGAGGGTGTGGGTGATGTTGACGAGAACGGCGGGTGCGGTGGCGGTGGCTATGTTCTCGAAGCGGATGGTGTAGGGGAGGATGGGATCGGGGGTGAGCCAGCGATCTGTTCCTGTGCCGCCGGGACCGATGATGTCGTTGGGATCGAAGGCGAAGAAGATTGGGACTTCCGTTAGGGCTTCTGGGTTTCCTGGACCGAAGGGAGTATTAGGGTTATTTCGACCGAAGGGAGTATTAGGATTATCTGGATGAAAGGGAATATCTGATGTTCGGGGCTTTGTAGGAATTGGATCGGCTGGGTCTTTATCTTTAGACGGAGTTGTAGGTTTATCTGATAGTTTTGATTTGTCTTTAGCTGGTGCAGGCATTGCCTCACCTGTTTTTTGCTTTTGCTCTTTCAATTTTTTTAGTATTTCAGCATTTTGTTTTTTTAGTTGATTTTGGTTCTCTAATATTTTTTCATTCACTGCTTGCTGTTGATCTAACTCTTTCTGATGCTGTTCTTGAGCCTCTTTTTGCTCTTTTTGATGCTGCTCGGCTTGTTTAGCATCCTTCCAATCTGTCCACAAGAGGGTACCCCAGACTCCTAGTACTAACCCAATTGCAGAGTAAGTAAATGCTGCTACATTTTTACCTTCGGGATCGACAACGTTGGTTGGACTATTGTTGGTGTAAGCATACAAATTCAACCCACCATTAATCCCGATCGGATCTGGATTCAAAAACCGTCCTTCTCCAGACGTATAAAACCGCGCCCGCATAAATTCCAGCCCATTGGCTTCATTCATCACCCCAAGCTGCCCAACATACTCGAACGAGTTAGCAACCGTTTCAGTTTTAGTTAAACTTTCACCAAAGGGTAGATAACTGTAACTATTCAGATAATTACCACCCGTCCCACTCAACCCCACCACTGAACCGATCGCATCGGTATCAAAGAAGCTGGTATTCGTGCCATCATTCCGACTCACCAAGCCCAAACCATGACTGTAACGAGTGGCTTGGCTGCCTGTATATTCACCCACCACATCGCCTAAACCTGTGGGGTCGAGTAAATAGTCAGTTTTTTGACCATTGAAGGTACTCCCAATCCTATCGCCGAAAGCATCGTATTGATATTGCCAAGTCCTATCAGCATTTGTCACGCCGATTAAGCGGTTTTCAATGTCGTAGCTAAAGCTGCTGGTTTTACCGCCGATAGTTTTGCTGGTGAGGTTGCCGTCTTTATCGTAGGTGTAAGTATCACCGCCGACAGTCGTGTACTGGTTGAGGTTATTCGTGCTGTAATTGGTGGTCGCGCCGCTATCCTTGACCGTAATTCGGTTTCCTGCGGCATCGTATTTGTACTCGATACTGCGTCCACTAGGGAGAGCAACGGAAGTCAGTTGACCTGTAAGATCGTAACCATAGCTGGTTTTACCTTCCAATGTTGTCAAACTGGTGCGCTGACCTAATTGGTTGTAGGTATAGTCATAGCGCGAGTTGATGCTGTTGTCGGGTTTGTAATTGACAATGCTCAGAGCTTGTCCTGCATCATCGTAGGAGTAGGTCGTATAAGTGCCATTCCCATTATCCTCGCGGCTGAGTTGCCCTAAAGTGTTGTAGCTGTAGCTGACAATGTTTTTCGCATCCTTATCAGTGAGTTGCTTCAACCGCCCCACGCTGTCATAGCTGTAATTGGTAGCAAACCCATCTTGGTCAACCATCTGACTCCGCCGTCCACCTGCATCGTAGCTAAAGCTGAGGGAGCGCGTCCCCCCATAGCTAACATTGGTGAGTCTGTCGGCAACATCGTAGCCATAAGTAACGCTACTATCAGCATCGGTAGCTTTGGTTAAATTCCCCCGCACATCATATTCAAATGCAGCCGAAGTACCATCAGCAAAGGCTTTCTTGGTTAGCAAGCCGCGACTATCGTAGGTGTAACTAATCTGCTGTCCGCGCCGATTGCTGGAAACCGTCACATCACCCTTATCGCTATAGGTAAAGCTTTCCTTCGAGCCATCTGCATAGCCGATACTACCCAGATTGCCTTTATCATCGTAACTGTAATTAATCGCATTCCCCTTTTGGTCGCGGACGCTCTTAATTTGGTCGTAGCGAGAATCGTAGGCAAATTGGACACTCTGCCCCAAAGCATCGGTAGAAGCGAGTAAATTCCCCTTGCTATCGTAGGTAAATTTCGCATTGGAACTATCGGGAGCTAATACTTGAGTGAGATTGCCCTTACTGTCATAACTAAAGCGGCTAATCCTTCCCAACGCATCGGTAGTTTGAGCGACTTGTCCGCGATCGTTTAGCAATACTTGGGTAGATTTATTATTAGCATCAGTAACCGTCACACCGCCCGTACTGTCGTAGCTATACTTGAGGGTTTGTTCACCACCATTGAGGCTCTCTTTCGTCACCCGTCCCAAATCATCGTATTCAAATAGCGACTGCGTACCATCAGGATAGGTAATTGATTTAATCGCGTTGGCTTTCGCGCCCACAGTTTCGTAGGTATAACTAACCGTCCCACTGACATCACTCACCGACAACAACCTCTCCCCAGTTGCATCGTAGGTATAGGTGGTAGATTGTCCGTAGATATCAACGACTTCATTTACCCGCCCTTGGGCATTGTATTTGAAAGTGACTTTATCGCCATTGCTATAACTCAGCCCCGTCAACTGATTAGCGGTATAGCCGAGGGTGACTTTATTCCCATTGGTATCTTGAATAAAATCTAACTTCCCATTCGCCAAAAAGCTCTGGACAGTACCATCAAACTCTTTGATTTGATAAACATCGCCCACCTTAGTCAAGATGCCCAAATCGTCAGTAATGCCCTGATATTTACCATCTTTCCCTTTGGTAAACGTGCGACGGCGATCTCCAGTTTGAATTGCTACATCCCCCGCCGCATCAGTAATCGCCGTGACATCCCAAGGATTCACCCCACCACGCCCAAACGCCCCGACAGTAGAACGCGCCGAAATCGCATTACTATTCACCTGCTGTAGCTCAAAACTCAACAGCCGCGAGATATCGCCTGTATATTCACCCAATTGACTGAGGCGATTCGCATTATCACCCAATACCTTTTGAAACTCACTCGCCTTTCCGCCAACGCTAGTGACAAAATTACTATAAATCTTGTCCCACACATCCGCCGCAATCCCTTCAGGGCGAGAGCTTTCCTTAATGCCATTCCAGTCAACATTCTCATCTAATGCCAAACTATTAACTTCTAGCGACACACCACCCATATCGCGAAAGTTCACCCGAAACGAACCACTCGCACCAGCAGGTAACACCCCAGCATTGCCTTCTTTATTGATAGCGAGGAATTGAACCTTGTTATTTTTATACTCACCAGATTCTTCCAGCAGTCCATTAGGAGCTACCAAAGTCAGAAAGGGAGCCGGAATATCTGTGTTTCCAGCATTGCGATAGGTAACAATTGCTTGTCCCGTTCCACCAGGACGAATAGCTGTAGCTGCAATATCTACCTGTAAGCGTCCAAGTTGCAAGTCATTTACCAAGAAGACATCATTCACCAATGCTTGACTCGCTTGGTCTACGACCTGCACATCATAAGCTCCAGTTACTTGCCCCTTTAGGTCAAATTTCGCTGTGATATTGCTATCATTCAGCACAGTTACTGCACTACTACTTACCACCTTGCCAGCAGGATCGATAATACTAACTTGGGCATTACGAGTAAATTTATTGCCCTTAATATTGATGGTAGCTTCACCTTTATTACTGCCCCCAATCGGGTTAACACCTAAAATTTGAAAGCCAGAATCTTGCTTAGGAATAGCCGATAAGCTTAAATTATAGTAAGTATCACTATTCGTCCCACCAAAATTATAAACCTGAGCATAGTAAACACCAGCATCTAGTTCTTGGGTGAACTGATTAGTTTCTCGGTCGATAGTATTGAGCCATTGCCCCTGACTATTCGCAAAATGTAAGATAGTAGTATTTATCGATCTTTCTGGATTGAAATTGAGATTAAAGGTACTTGCTTCCTTTAATTCAAACCGATAGAAATCACCATAATCAATTTGACCAACAAAATCAGTAAACGATCTGGCTGTATTCAAAACACCAATATCCCGTGCCGTCTGAGTATCATGCCCCGCAAGGTCTGCAATAGCGGGAGCCGAAACATTGAGTTGATATTTTGTACCAATACCTTCCGTTGGGCTAACCCTTAAAAAATAAGTTCCCTCAGATAACCCTTGACTGAGAGTATTACTAGTTGTAACAGCCAATGGAAACCCACTTCTGCTGGCATTAAGAAAACTTGCATTAATGTTTCTACTAGTGCCAGTAAAGTCAAACTTTACAAAGCTACTTGAAGTAACCCGAAATTTGTAATAATCATCAAAATCGTTAGATAAATTGTTGAAATTGCCAATATATTCACTGATTTGTTGCGGATTAGTAATCTCACCCAAATCTCTAGCTGTGTCAAAGGTTTGACCAGCCGTATCTATCGGTATACCCCCTAAAGATATTGCACTCGCATCAAGTTTATAATTGGTTCCATTACCAGTGCCATAGACATAGGCATAGTAAGTTCCAGCTTTGAGATTTTGGCTGATAGTTTTATCAGTTTTATCAAATGGAGTAAATTGGCTAATTTGATTACCATTACTGCTAAGTAGAGATAAAATAGCGTTCTCAGTTAAACCACTAAGCTTCAGATTAACATTACCGTTTTCTGTCAGCGTGAATTTATAGTAATCACGCTCATCATTAGCTAAACCACTAAAGCTACCAATAAAATCAGTAGAAGATATTACATCAGATTTAAGAACACCTAAATCTTTAGCCGCATCAATATTTTGACCAGCATTATCAACAGGCGCAGCCCCTAAAGATACGGCACTAGCATCAAGTTTATAGGTAGTTCCCGGATCGTTGCTACTGACTTGGACATAATAAGTATCTGCCTTCAAATTCAGACTAATACTTTCATCGACGTTGCGAGATTGGACGGAATATTCAATCTGATTACCATTACTGCTGAGTAAATACAAATCAGCATTTTCGCTCAAGCTACTGAGCTTGAGATTAACTGTACTATTCTCTGCCAAGGTAAATTTATAATAGTCATCTCGATCGCTTGCTAGACCATTAAAGCTACCAATAAAATCAGTCGAAGATAACACCGCAGAGGTCAGGATGCCTAGGTCTTTCGCCGTATCAATAGATTGGCCAGCATTATCTGAGGGCGTGGCTCCTAAGGATAATGCACTAGCATCGAGTTTATAGGTAGTTCCGTTGCCACTACTATTGACTTGAAGATAATAAGTATCTGCCTTCAAATTCAGACTAATACTTTCATCAACGCTACCAGATTGGACAGAATATTCAATCCGATTACCATTACTGCTGAGTAAATACAAATCGGCATTTTCACTCAAGCCACTGAGCTTGAGATTTACTGTGCTATTTTCTGCTAGAGTAAATTTATAATAGTTGAAACTAGAGTTGGCAATCTGGTCATCAACCGTTTTGATAACTTCGCCTAAAGTGCCTAAATTATTGGCTTGGTTGATGGGATTATCATCAACTGGCGTATCACCCAATGAGATAGCACTGGCTGTCAATTGGTAATTAGTGCCATTTCCACCCCCACCCCCACTAGCATGGATATAGTAAGTACCAGCACGGAGATTTTTGCTGATAAGTTCATCAGCATTACCTGCTGTCGCAGAATATTGAACACCTAACCCTTGAGCGTCGAAGAGTTGTATATTTACATTCTGGCTCAAGCCACTCAGCTTGAGATTAACCGTACTATTTTCAGCCAGCGTAAATTGATAATAGTCACTATCATCTCTCGTCAACCCATTAAAATCACCCAAAAAGTCATTAGCAACGATCTCAGTTGTGCCAAGTATACCGAGGTTTTTTGCTCGTTCAAAGCTATCCCCCGCATTATCCACAGGCACAGCACCCAGGGAAATAGAACTGGCTGACAGTTGATAACTAGTACCATTGCCACCACTAGAAGCAGAAACATAATAAATTCCAGCCCGCAGGTTGAGCGCAATATTATCATCAGCATTACCTGGTTGAGCGTAAACCTGAACTGCTTGCCCCTGACTGTTAAATAGTTGTTGCCCCCTGCTGTCATACAAATTCAACGTCACATCTTGACTTAACCCACTCAGCTTGAGATTAACCGTACCATTTTCAGCAAGGGTAAATTGATAATAGTCACTATCATCTCTCGTCAACCCATTAAAGTCACCCAAATAATCATTAGCAACAATAGCAGTTGTACCTAATACACCAAGATTTTTAGCTCGATCAACACTATCTCCCGCATTATCGACAGGTACAGCACCTAAAGAGACAGCACTAGCTTCAAACTTATAATTAGTGCCTTGTCCACCCCCACCAGCATTTATATAATAGGTACCAGCCCGCAGATTGCGAGAGATGCTCTCATCAGCGTTATCTGGATTAGCAGATAATTCGATGAATTGTCCCTGACTATCAAACAGTCGGAGAAGCGCATCTTGACTTAAACCACTCAATTTGAGGTTAACCGTACTGTTTTCAGCTAAGGTAAACTGATAATAATCGCTACTATCAGCAGCTAACCCATTAAAATCACCCAAAAAGTCATTAGCAATTATCGGGGTAGCACTCAATACACCAAGATCTTTGGCTTGCTCAAAACTATCCCCTGCATTATCAACAGGAATTGCACCCAAAGAGATAGCACTAGCTTCAAATTTATAATTCGTTCCCTCCCCACCATGCAGAACAAAAACAAACCAAGTACCAGGGCGTAGATTTCGGGTAATATTCTCATCAGCACTACCTGTATTAGCTGAAATTTGAATCACTGCCCCGCCCAGACTTTCAGCCTGATGTAAATATAAAGTCGCATCTTGACTTAATCCACTCAGTTTGAGATTGACTGTACTATTTTCAGTTAAAGTGAATTGATAGTAGTCCGTATCATCCGTAGCCAACCCATTGAAGTTACCAACAAAGTCATTAGCGACGGTTACTGTTGAACCCAGCGTACCGAGGTTTTTGGCTTGAGCGATAGTATTTCCAGCATTATCCACAGGAATCGGTCCCAAAGCGATCGCACTAGTTTCGATCTTGTAATTTGTCCCAGTTCCGCCCCCACCTACATAAAAATAGTAACTACCCGCCCTCAAATTCTGGATAATATTTTCATCAGCATTGCCACTAGCAGATGATTGGGTAATCTGACTACCATCAGCATTAAGCAAGAACAAATTCACATTCTGACTCAATCCACTCAGTTTGATATTCAGTTTGCTATTTTCGGCGATCGCAAATTTGTAGTAACCAATTGAATCCGCATTGGAGATGATATCTTCAAAAACCTTGATACTTGTATCTACAGTTCCGATATCGAGAGCGGTTGTGATCGAGTTTCCAGCTTGCTTTGGCATAAATTTATGATTTATTCGTATGGAGAAAGTATTGTAATTAACTAGTTTTTCTGCGTAGCTGTAGCAAACAGTATCATACTGAGTATACAAGAATCTGACATCCACCAAAAGTTAGAGAATAAGTAATGGGACAGAATTAATTACACAATTGATTTTTCTGTTCCCTGTTCCCTACAGTCGCCTAACATCACCAAAGGATGGCAAAAACTGTCATGTATATAAGCTTTTAAACGATGACTTCAAATCAAATATGAAGATTGTTTTTGATGAATTTTTGCCGCAATGGAATTATACTGCTAAGCCAGAATTACACGTTATTTAATCCACGATCCTTAGAGGAAGTGATAGCGATCGCTTGACGATCAATACAGTTTCTTGTGTAATTGTCAACTATCTTGCCCAAAAACTTCCCGCACCTCCACCCCATGACAATCATTTAACTTTGATAAATCAAAGATTATAGCTATTGAGTACAACATTAATATTGATATATCTAGAAGATTTACTATTTGCTA
>NZ_JADEWA010000171.1:0-10380 GCF_015207865.1 Dolichospermum sp. LEGE 00246 | reverse complement strand
ACAGGGTGTTGATAACCGACAATATTGTATCCACAAAAATTCTACGCTGAGAATAATAATTCCCCAAAATGCTAATTTTTGAGATAAAAGAATTTCTCCCACTTTATAAATAACAAATATGCTCAAAATTCCCGCAATCATTGTCGGTATTCTCGCGGTTGTATCACTAACGCCAAATATTTGATAAAAAACAGCAATTAACCAATAAAAACCAGGGGTCTTATGATGAGGATGACCCCAAGGTGATACCCAATCACCTGTTTCCAACATTTGTCTAGCTCTCAAAGCATAAAGTGTTTCATCATGAGCCATGAGACTGGTTTCCCCAGAAGTAAATAACAATAAAGGGAGTAGCCAAATTAATAATTTGCAATATGGTAATTGCCAAAATAGCCGAATTAATTGGATAATATTGATGATTCGTGGTGATTTAAAAAACATTTATGAATTGTAAAATATAGTATTTTTCATGTAAAATAAGTGAAGTTATCAAAAATAACTTACCAATTAAAATACTAGCCAAAATTTCTAGATCAGGTAAAAAAGACATTTATGCTACTGCAACCAAATCAACGGATTAAGTTAGATGAATCGGATGATCTGTTATTCTATGATTACCCTCGCTTTGTCACTCATGTAGATGATGGTTTTATTCGACAACTGACTGATTTATATCGTCAGCGACTTCAAGAAAATATGCGTGTTCTTGATCTAATGAGTAGCTGGGTATCGCATCTACCTACAGAGATAAATTTTGCTCATGTACAAGGACATGGACTAAATGCTGAAGAACTAGCCCGAAATACTCGATTAAATCATTACTTTGTCCAAAATATCAATACAAATCTCCAGTTACCTTTTCCAAATCAAGACTTTGATGCTGTTATTAACTGTGTTTCTGTGCAATATATCCAATACCCAGAGGCTATATTTTCGGAAATACATCGCATTCTTAAACCTGGTGGGATAGCAATTATTAGTTTTTCTAACCGGATGTTTTTTCAAAAGGCAATTCAAGCCTGGCGAGATGGTTCGGAAGCTTTTAGAGTAGAATTGGTCAAGGGCTATTTTACCTCAGTTCCTGGATTCACGACCCCGGAAGTGATTTGTTCGACCTCAACAGCACCAATTTTCTTGCAGTGGTTGGGAGTAGCAGGTGGAGATCCTTTTTATGCAGTGATAGCTCAACGTCTCGCGTAGTTTTGGGTAGTTCACAAGTAAATTTTCTAGTTTGTAGGTGACAAAATAGCTGATAATTGCCTCACAAGCTCAAGTATCAAGGAGAATCCAAAAATGGTTATAAATCGTGGACGGAGAGTTTTAGCTGCTGTACTGCTATCAGTTGTACTACTGACTACAGCTTGCGCGACAAAAGCACCCAGTCGTTTTGATCAAGTACAACAGGAAAGTACAAAGCAAAGAAGTGGACAGGCAGTAGTTAAAAGTGCAACTCAGGGTAGTCAATTAAATAAATTCTTCCCCAGTGGCGGAGATGGTTATGATCGAGTCTACACCCAAGAGAAAAAGGGCTTTTCTGAGGCAAACTTGAAAAAGGATGGCAAAGTAGTTGCCCAACTCGCTATTTCTGATACTAGTAGCATACCTGGGGCAGCGACTAAATTTGCTAATAGCACCGAAAAAATAGGTGGTTATCCCGCAGTAAAAGTCGGTAATACTCAAACTTCTGTGCTAGTGAATAAGTACCAAGTGAAGGTGATTTCTAAAAGTCCATCATTTACTGCGAGCGATCGCGCAGCCTGGATAGAAAAATTTAATCTTGATGGTTTAGCAAAGTTGAAATAGTTTAATCGCTTCCCTAACTAACAACCGACGTTAATACAAAACATACATAAGGAGAATCTTGTGAGTAAACCAATTCAGCAGCTAGTTGACGAACTACCAACCAGTAACTTGACTGTTTCCATGTTGAACGCTTTAGATTTTGTTGCTCCTGGTGAATGGCAAAATACAGTTGGTTTTGTGAATACCATTAAAACTGTTACCGGGGAAACTGACGAAGACTTAATTCAACAAATTGGCGAAAGAGCAATTTATTTATTTAACGACAAATCCCAAGGATATCAAACCGCCCTCTGGCTTTATCAAACCGTTGACGGTGCAGATAAGGCTTTGGGTGCAGCAGCTTTGGCTAATAAAATTGGGGAAAACATTCCCATGCTCGGTTTTTTAAACTCTCTGACTCCCAAACCAGACAAAGCTCAAACCATTGACTTAACCCTGAAATTAGTAGCTGAAGTCGTCGCCTTTTGTCAAATTAATGGCATTCCTGGAGATAGTATCGGCGATTTTGTTGGTGCTTTAGGTGAGTATGGTGGTGAGTCACTTATCCGCATGGTGGCATTAGTTTGTGTTGATGGTTTAATACCCCTGGGACCAGATTTTATTAACAAAGCCTTATCTGGGATTAGTCGAATGAATCCCCAGGATTTAAACCAAAACTCGACTTTCCAAAGCATCAAAAATACTATTCCTGGCAGTGGCGATGCCGGTAAACTCAACTTTATTGGGGAAAGTTTTAATTCAGTTAGCGGTTGGATGAGTGGGCTGGTGACAAGCAATAATTTAACCCCACAAAAAGTAATTGGTAATTTGCAATCTTTCACACAAATTGCTGATGACAAGCTAGATTATCTAGCAGCATTTATAGATGTGTCTACAAATTACTATGAACACACAGGAACTCAGACTTTAGCACGACGTTTAATTGAACGAGCGATCGCTGAAATTTAGTCTGTAGGGGCGCAGGGTCTGCGCCCTCTATTTTATTGAATTCTAGCGATAACCACTATATTTTGAAGTACAAGAAGAAATAATTAACCGCAGATGGAAGAAGATGGACGCAGATAAACGCAGATAAATTTGGACTTCATCCTTTTAAATCTGAGTCTTTATGAGTATAAGTATGACAGCTTGTCTTTTGACACAATTTCTATTTATAGGGAAAATGGAAATTAGTGATTTTTATTACCGGGTGTGAGTCCAAAAATATGACTAAGAATTTTTTCCTACCAGTTTATTTACTAAGTTTACTGGTGACATTTCCTGCTGTAGCTGCTGATAATGAAAATAATCAAAATGCAGTCAATTTAGATATTCCTAGTTTAAGTGAAATTGAATTAACCGCCACAAATGCTCAATTATTAACCCAACAACCAACAGTAGAAGTTAAGTCAGAACCCGCCCCAGAACCAGATTTAACGCCTACAGACGATGCAGATATTTCCATAGACACCATTGGGGAAAAAGATGTTCTCCCTGAATCTACTCCCACTTATGTAATTGAACAAGAAGAAATTCAAAAACAGGGGGCAACGAGTGTTGCTGATGTTTTAAAAAGAATGCCCGGTTTTGCTATCAATGATGTTGGACATGGTGCAGATATTCACACAGGTACATACTATCGAGGAGCTTCAATTAATCAATCCATATTCCTGATTAATGGTAGACCAATTAATAGTAATATCAGTACATATCATGGTGCAACTGATTTAAATAGTATTCCGATAGAGGCTATTGAAAGAGTCGAATTATATAGCGGTACAGCTTCTTCTCTATATGGTTCTTCAGCCTTTGGCGGAGTTGTCAATATCATTACCAAAGAAGGTTATGGCAAGCCAAAATTAAATGCTAGTGCAGAATTTGGCTCATTGAACTTAAATAATCAACAGGTAACTTATAGTGGGGCAACGAATAAAGTAAAATACAATTTTAGCTTTGAAAGGTTCTTTATAGATAATCGTTACCGCGTTCCTATTGGTGCTGCAAATCGTGATGCTCAAGGATATTTATTTAATGCAGATACAGCTACCAGCACTTATTTTGGTAGCATAGGTGTAGATTTAGATCCTAAAAATTCTTTGAATTTAGATGTAACTACCCTGAGTAGTCGTCGGGGGTTAATTTATTTTGGGTTTCCTTTACAAAGAGACCGATTAGATCATGATGGTTTGAATATTGGCTTATCTTGGAAGACTCGACTGGGTAAGGGAGAAAATTCTCATTTAACAACTACATTGGGTTACAACCGAGATTATTTTAGCACATACGGACCAACGGGAGCGACATTTTACCGAACCGGAATTTTAGATACACAACAATTAAAAGCTAGGATAGATCATGAATGGAAAATTACCCCTAATAATCAATTGCGCTGGGGTTTAGATTTAAAAAATACTGATTTAATTGGCGATGTTTTGAGTACAGATCCAGCAAGAATTGCTAAAAATGAAAGGGAAGATAGAAGTACATTTAATACAGCTTTATTTGCTGTCAATATTTGGCAACTTAGCGATGCTTTGCAAGCAGATTTAGGGGTAAGACAAAACTTTGATAGTCAATTTGGGAGTTATTTTAATCCTAGTGTTGGGTTACGTTATGCAGTCAATCCAGCTATTGCAGTGCGTGGAAGTTGGGCAGGGGCGCAACGCAATCCAGGGTTAGATCAATTATATGTTTTTGATACAGTTCATAATTGGAATTCTAACCCAGATTTAAAACCAGAAACAGGTTCTACTTGGACGGCGGGAATAGATGTGAGATTGTCTGCAAATTTGTTAGGACAATTTACTTATTTTGGCAATAGTTTAGATAATCGGTTGGGAGTAATTAATGGCAGATGGGAAAATATTGGTTTAGTAGATACCAATGGTTTAGAAGCAGCATTGCAATTAAAAATTGCCAGTGCATGGTCAACTTTTATTAACTATACTTACACAGATGCTCAAATCAAAACAGGCACAGAAAAGGGGTTACAATTAGGCTTAATTCCCTATTCTTCACTACAAACCGGAATTGGTTATCAAAAGGATGGATGGCAAGGTAATTTATATGCTACTTATAATAGCGGTACTCGTCGTTCTGTTTTTAATAATGCTGGAGCAGGAGAAAAAAGTACAGATTTTGCCCCGTCTTTCTTTAATTTAGATTTGAGTGGACGGATTCCTGTAAATAAAAACTTGGGATTAACTTTTTACTTAGAAAATCTTCTCGGTGAACAATATGAACGAGTGAATCGGATATATAGTCCTGGTTTTACTTTCCGTGTGGGTCTAACTTCTAGTTTGTAGGCAACTTTCCCTCAATTTAGGTACAATCTATAAGCTGACATAACCTTGACTTAACCAAAATGACAAGCATCTCCACCCCTACCCTGAAAATCCCCGAACTCCTAGCACCTGCGGGTAACTGGGAATGCGCTCAAGCCGCAGTAGAAAATGGTGCGGATGCGATTTACTTTGGTTTAGAAAAGTTTAACGCGAGAATGAGGGCTGAGAATTTCACAGAAGCAGATTTACCCGAATTAATGGAATTTTTGCACCTGCGGGGAGTCAAAGGTTATATCACTCTGAATGCCTTGATTTTCCCCCAGGAACTAACGGAAGCACAACAATACCTCAAAACTATCATTTCTGCCGGTGTTGATGCCGTCATTGTGCAAGACGTGGGTATTTGTCGGCTGATTCGTCATCTTTCCCCTGACTTTCCAATTCATGCTTCTACCCAAATGACTATTACCAGTGCTGCGGGGGTAGAATTTGCTAAATCTTTGGGTTGTCAATTGGTAGTTTTGGCGCGAGAATGTTCGATTTCGGAAATTAACAAAATTCAACAACAAATATCTCAAAAAAATACTTCCCTACCTTTAGAAGTTTTTGTTCACGGTGCTTTATGCGTCGCATATTCTGGACAATGTTTAACCAGTGAATCACTAGGAGGACGTTCTGCAAATCGGGGAGAATGCGCTCAAGCTTGTAGAATGCCTTATGATTTAATTGCAGATGGAGAAGTTGTGAATTTAGGCGATCGCAAATATTTATTAAGTCCTCAAGATTTAGCAGGTTTAGACGTTTTACCAGAGTTAGTAAAATCTGGAGTGACTTCTTTGAAAATTGAAGGACGGTTGAAAGCACCGGAATATGTTGCTAATGTAACTCGCGTTTATCGTCAAGCTTTAAATCAACTATTAGAAACAAATGTAGAGACGTTTTCTAGTCGAAAGAAAGACCAATATAAGTTAGAAATGGCATTTTCTCGCGGACTATATACAGGTTGGTTTGAGGGAATTAATAATCAAGAGTTAGTGCATGGGAGATTTGGTAAAAAACGCGGTGTTTATTTGGGAGAAGTTACCCGAATTAGAAATGCCGAAATAACAATAAAGTTAGAAGCACCTGTCAAACCGGGAGATGGGATTGTTTTTGATTGCGGACACCCAGAAAGGAAGGAAGAAGGGGGACGAATATATGCAGTTATTCCTAATGGTCAGGATGTCATTTTAACTTTTGGCAGAAATGATTTAAATTTCCATAATATCCATATAGGTGATAGAGTTTGGAAGACAAATGATCCCGAATTAGATAAACAAATCCGTCAAAGTTATACTGGAGAACATCCCCAATTTACCAGACCGATTAATATCGAAGTACATGGAGAGATTGGCGAAAAATTAATAGCTATATCCCGTGATCAATCTTGGAATATAGTGCAAGTAGAATCAGAAATATTGATAGCTGAGGCACATACAAAACCCCTCTCAACAGAAAGATTAAAAGAACAATTTGGCAGGTTAGGAAATACACCTTTCCATTTAGACAATTTTATAAATAGTCTCAACGGGAATATTATGTTACCTGTGAGTGAGTTAAATCGAATGCGTCGGGAGATAGTTAGCAAATTAGAGGAATTAAGAAGTAGACCCAAACTTTGGGAATTAAATCATCACGGAAAATGGCAAGATTTAATTAGTTCTAAATCTACACCAATTTCCGCTTCCCCTTCCCTGATTGTTTTGGTGAGAAACATCGAACAATTAAAAGCAGTATTAACAACAGATATCAAAACTATATATTGTGAATTTGAAGATCCTCGCAATTATAAAGAAGCAGTAAAAATAGTGCGAGAATCAAAACAGGAAGAAATTAGTATTTTTGTCGCACCACCCCGGATAACCAAACCTGGAGAAACCTGGATTTTAAAACAAGTTCTTGCTTCCCAAGCTGATGGTTATTTAATTAGAAATTATGACCAATTAGAATATTTTGCGAATGAAAGATGTGTTGGTGACTTTTCCTTAAATATTGCTAACCCTTTAACCGCAGATTACTTTAAAAACCGCTTTAATTTAGAACGATTAACAGCATCTTACGACTTAAATATTAATCAACTGGAAGATCTAATTACCAATTACCCAGCACAAAATTTTGAAGTCACAATTCATCAACATATCCCAATGTTTCACATGGAACATTGTGTATTTTGCGCTTTTCTGTCTGAAGGAACAGATTACACCAATTGTGGTAGACCTTGCGATACACAAGCGGTTACAATCAGAGATAGGGTAGGTAGTGAACATATTCTCAAAGCAGACGCAGGATGTAGAAATACAGTATATAACGCCACAGCACAAACCGGAGCAGAATATGTGCAACGGCTGATTTCATTGGGTTTACAGCACTTACGGATTGAATTTGTCAGCGAAACACCAGAACAAGTACAAAAAACAATACATAGCTATCAGAAATTACTCCAAGGAGAAATCATCGGTTCGCAACTGTGGAGAGAATTGAAGCTACAAAACCAATTAGGTGTGACTCGTGGTGCATTGGGGATAATGTAGCTAAATGGCAATAAGTAGTATTACAATACTTATGCACCTTGATTACTACTTTTTATGTCCAGTTTAATGCCTCAGTGTCAGCAATTGCAAGCACAAGTTGAATCTATTCTCCAACTTCTACAGCAAGAAGCAGCTTTGCGTTCTCAAGATATTACATCTGTGCAAATTTCTTTGGATAAAGCAGTTTCTCCTAAGTTTGAAATTGTATTTGCTGGTGCTTTTAGTGCGGGTAAATCCATGTTGATTAATGCCCTATTAGAGAGGGAATTATTATATAGTGCAGAAGGACACGCGACTGGTACAGAATGTAAAATTGAATATGCACCTGTAGATTCAGAAAGAGTTGTTTTAACCTTTTTGAGTGAAAAAGAAATTCAAGAACAAGCGGTGTTTTTGTGTCAACAATTGGGATTTAATACCGTAGAGAATATCAATAAACAAGATGTAGTTGATTTATTGCATCAAGGTTGTACAGCAATTATTCAACAAGAAGGAGGAGAGAGTAAATCAGAACGTGCAAAACAAGCAAAAGCATTAATTTTGCTATTAGAAGGATATGTTGCAAACAAAGAAAGAATTAACAGCTTTAATAATGCAACATATTCCATGGAACAGTTTAATTTTACGAACCTCAAAGAAGCCGCAGGATATGCACGCAGAGGTAGTAATAGCGCGGTTTTGAAACGAATTGAATATTATTGTTATCACCCGCTTTTGGAAGATGGTAACGTGATTATAGACACACCAGGAATTGATGCACCAGTCGAAAAAGATGCACAATTAACATATCAAAAAATTCAACATTCAGATACATCAGCAGTAGTTTGTGTTCTCAAACCTGCGTCAGCAGGAGATATGACAAAGGAAGAAACCCAACTGTTAGAAACAATGCGGGAAAATGCGGGGATAAGAGACAGGGTTTTTTATATCTTTAACCGCATTGATGAAACTTGGTACAATAACCAACTCAGACAACGGTTAGAAGATTTAATTAACAGTCAATTTCGAGATACTACTAGAGTTTATAAAACTAGTGGTTTGTTAGGATTTTATGGAAGTCAAATTAAACAAACAACGCGATTAGATAGATTTGGTTTAGATTCGATTTTTGCAGAAAGTGTTAAAGGTTTAGATAGTAAAGAAGAAACACCACAATTTGTTTTTGCTTTTAATAATTACTGCGTTGCTTCAGGTAAACTTTCTCCCAGTCAATTTAGAATTTCTCTTCATGGTTATGAAACGTCTAATGATAACTATGTGAGAATTTTAAGCGAACAGGGAACACCATTAATTAACCAACTCATTCAAGATAGTGGTGTTGAAGAATTTCGGACATCAATTACTCGCTATCTGACAGAAGAAAAACGTCCCCAATTATTCAAAAACCTCGCAGATGATTTAGAAGATATTTGTATCAAACTCAAAAAACACTATCAAAGTGTGCAAATTGATTTAGATAGTCAACCGCGAGAAATCGAAAGTATGAAAGAATATGAGTTGCAAAAATTAAATCAGCAACTCCAGCAAGTTGGGAGAGATTTTAATCAGCACATTCATGATGAAGTTAACAGATTAATTAATAATAATTGCGAAGAATTTGAAACAGATTTTCGACAATTACAATCACGGATGATTCGTCGTCTTGATGAATTATTAGATACATTTTCCGTTGCAGAAGCTTATCGTCGCGCAACTTTGAGTCATCCTCGCAACGCAACTGCACCTTTATTAGCTATTTTGGTGGAGGCTTTTTATTACCTATCAAATCAGTTGGAAGATATTTTAATAGAATCTTGTCAACAGGTAATTAGTAATCTATTCCAACAATTAATGGACAAGATTAGAAAAGCAGAATATTACCGTCAATTATATCGTTTGTTGGGTAATGATGGGGGAATTGAATTACAGGTAAAAGAGATAGAAAAACTGATTACTCAATCTTTGGTAACTGCTGCTAGTGTTGAATGCGATCGCTTTGTCAGAGAAAGCCCCAGATTTTATAATGAAGGAACTTTTTCTATCTATCAATTTCGACAAGTATTAGAACAAACTTCGCAAGGTTACGACGCAGAAAGTATTGTTGACGCTGAACCTGCAATTAGACAATTATTAAAGTTAGATTTTGAACCGAAAGTTTCTTACAGTATTCGTCAATCTTTCCGTCAAACCATCAACCAAAGTATTAAAATTCAGTTGTTACCAATGGTGGAAAAACAAGCAGATGAGATATTACAACAATATACTTATGCGCGGGCTTATTTAGAGAAAACATTGCAACAAGAAGCTGAGGAAAAGATTGCTAATAATCAACGTTTGTTGAGTCAGGTTGCGGGGAAAATCGAGGAGTATAATACAGCAGTTGCGGGAATTAATGGCTGTTTACAAGCGATGCAGTTGTATGAACATTTGTTGCCGATAATTGGGGAGGAAGAGGTATAATGTGTTGGGTGAATGCAGGGTTTTTCTGTGTTCACCTAATTAAGATTTTTTTCACGCAGAGACGCAGAGGCGCAGAGAGGAGGAGAGATGGAAGATAAGTTTCAAATTTTAGATTCTGAACAAGGTGATGTTATTATTGATTTTGATGGTTATATTTTAAAAGCTAGTCAATTAGATGTAAGTAGGTGAACAGAAAAATTTAAAGGTATGTAAAGAAAAGTTAACCTAATTAGCTTTGTTAAATTTAGTACGTTCTGTCCGGTGTTTTCCTTTTTTACCTCTGGTTTCAACACCATCCATAACTG
>NZ_JADEWA010000017.1:0-27818 GCF_015207865.1 Dolichospermum sp. LEGE 00246 | reverse complement strand
CCCCCCACCCCCCGTTCCCTGTTATAAATAAACATATATCTAATCTTTGGAGTATTAACAGTGAGTTTATTTGATGATTTAAGTCGGTTTTTAGAAAGTCGTTTAGAAGAATTCTTGCGAAATAACCCTCATTTAGAGTTAGAAGCACTATTAGAACAACTGCGGGAACAAGAAGAAGATACATTAAAATTAATTGCCGAGTTACAATTGCAAGAGAAGCGATCGCAAGATGAAATCCTCTCCACAGCCCAAGAAATTCAAAAATGGCATATCCGTATTGAAAAAGCCCAAGCCGCAGGTAGACAAGACTTAGCCACCCCAGCCCAAGAACGAGAAGCAGCACTACTGCGAGAAGGAAATCAGATGTGGGGACAAATGCAAGGTATAAAAGAACGTATTAGTCAATCCCAAGAACTACTTCGCAAAATTCAACAACGTCGTCAAGAAGTACAAATCAAAGCAGCCGAATTACAAACAGCAAGAACCAAAGCACAAACCCAAGAAAGATTAGAAACTGAAACTCATGGCTGGAATACAGCTACTAATTATAACAGTAATTTTGATGACCTAGAAAATACATTTCGCCGTTGGGAAACCCAAGATGAATTAGAAAAACTCAAACGCAACATGGGAAAATAATTATGGATAACAAGATCCCCGACTTCTCTAAGAAGTCGGGGATCTAAATCTTATCATCGCTTACGAATTACCCCTTGCCAACTAATTTTTTGCTGTATAGAACGTCCACCTAAAGAACGAATTGCCACAACTTCAACATCAACCTTTACACCTGAATTTAAAGCTTGACTAGGAATTTTTAACTTACCTAAAGCTAGAGTAAAATTATTATAACTACGACTTACTAACTCAGCAGGAACTTCCCCTTCGTATAAAATTTGAGGATTAAAAGCATCATCAAAATTATCTTGCGCTCGATATTTCACTTTAAACCGAGTATTAATCACATCAGATTTACCAGCTAAATCAACTATTCTGAAACTGAGATTTTGTCCAGACTTAGCAAATTCAGCCACAGCTAACCTAATTACATCTTCCTGAAAAATAGCATGATTTACAGTGTAATCCGTCAAAGTTCCTGTAGTTTTAGTATTACCATCAACCCAGAGATTTTCAGGAAAAGCAATATCTATTTCTTGATTCTCATTTAAAGAGAGTTTTACAGATTGATTAGCAAAATTATTAATAGCATTTTTTTCTAGCCAAACTAATTTAAAACTTCCGTCCAAACGCCGTTCAAACTCTCGATATTCATCAGCAATTACAGAACCAATCGCCAGCAAAGACTTTGCCCCTTGACGAATTTGCCACTTATTTTTAGAAAGATTAAATTGTTGATTTGCCAATTGAGAAACCGCAATTTCCGCAGTTGGTTTATCATCTGCTAAAGCTTCTTTGCCATTAACTATACTTAAAATTCCTAACCTGCCCGGTTTACCATCACGCCCATCTCTACCATCACTGCCATCGCGTCCATCGTAACACCGATAAACCTTTTGAGTACATTGACGATTGAGAGTACCAGATCTTCCTGTACAACTTTCCCTCTCCCAACGTCGTTGACGACAGGAACAACCCACCGCACCTCTAGCACCTCTTCCACCCCGTCCACCTTCGCCACCAACAGCCCGAACGGCAATTTTCCTTAAATCTGCCAAATTCGTATAATAGACCGTCAGATCGCCACCCTGACCACCATTGCCACCATCACCACCGCTACCACCATCACCACCATTGGGGGCATTAATATTATCTCGTCCTTCTTCCTGATGATTCCGACAACTAGGACGAAAACCCGGTTCACCATCCTCGCCATCTTCACCATCTTTTCCAGATAAGTCAAGACTAACCGCCGAACCATCAGCGTCATCAGCGTTTATTATCTGGCTTGTCCCACTGCGTCCATCTCTACCGCTACGTCCGTTACTACCATCCCTATCATAATACCCAGCTACTTTTAATTCTTTAACATCCCTTGGACAGACAACTGCACCCACCGCAGGTAATAAATTAGTAAATAAACAAAATGTCAGCAGAAACAGTAATTGATATCTAAAACTTTTGTGCATGATATAGCAGGTGACAGAGTTGAAAAGATGTTCATGTATTGATGTAAATTTTTGCCAATTTGCTCCCCTATGACTGAAAAATAAATAAAAAAAGTGGTTTTGTCGAAGACAAAACCACCTCCTCAAAAAAATAAACTCAAATTAACGAGCTTGACCGTGAGCAGAAGCCGCATCAATAGGCTTCATCAAATACAATTGTAATAACTGCCAACCATGAGATAGATAGATTGGGAATTTTTGCAAGAATTGCAGGAATTTAGGCGTATTAGAGCTAGAAATTGCTGCCAATTTTTCGTTATTCTTGACGCAAACATCTAAACGCTGATAAAACGCTGGGTTCTCAACATCCAAAATAACTGGGAAGACTCTACCAGCGGTTTCATTGGTCTTCTTGATTACATGAATATCATAATCACGCGCATCCAAGCCCAAGGAAGCATAGAAATCTTTGCGTTGAATATCATTGAGATACATAGTTGCAAACACTGACAACAGGAAGAAGCGACTCCATAGTTTAGCTCTCCAGTCATTCAACATTTGTGGTTGCGCTCTCATAACCGCATCAAAGAAATCACCGTGACGGTTTTCATCCTGACACCAGTTCTCAAAAAAGTTGAAAATTGGATAAATTTGATCTTCAGGATGGGCTTCTAAATGACGATAAATGGTGATATAACGCCAATAACCAATCTTTTCAGAAAGATAGGTCGCGTAGAATATGAATTTGGGCTTAAAGAACGTATAACTACGGCTCTTAGTCAAAAACCCTAAATCTAAAGAAAGATTAAAGTCTGACATAGCTTTGTTCAAGAACCCAGCATGACGGGCTTCATCCCGTGACATCAGGTTAAAGCCTTCAGCTAAAAGGGGGCTTTTATCCTTTAGGCGACGGCCGAGTTCTTTGTATAGCAAGAAGCCGGAAAATTCTGCTGTACAAGAACGTTCGAGAAATTCAACGAACAATTTGCGAGTTTCTCCGTCAATAGAGTCCCAAGATTTTTCAAACTGAGCATCCCGAACAAAGTGATGGCGATTGTAGTCAATGCGGAATTCTGCAATAATAGCTTCTAATTCCTGTTCATTGACGGAAAGATCCATCTGCGCCATTTCATCGAAATCGGTTGTGTAAAACCTTGGTGTTAAAAGGGTTTCTTTCGCCGGGGACTTAACTCCAGAACGAATTTCGTCAGAGCTTGGTTTTCTGAGGGATTCTACCATGTTTTGATTTGCTCTTTTATCTTTCTTTTTTTTTTGATGACACCAGAAAGCTGATCCTTATGCTCTCACAAGGTGTAGGGGACAACAATTATGATTTTGTATGAAATTCAGTGTAGCAATATCTAGCCCAAAAATGAGCGGATAAATGATTAAGAGTTGCAAAAATCCACAAAAAACGATTTACACTTTATTTCTATGGCAATGAGGATGATGGTTTTAATGCCGCCTTTGAGGCGCGGAAGGTTAAATTAGCCAAAACTGAGGAAAATCATGTAAGCTGAGAAAACACAAGACATTATTAATTGGGCTGGTAATATGGTGTTGAAAAATATCGCCAACAGTGATGTTTTATACTAAAATGTCGAACCTTCTGTGCTGGTTACTCCGGTGGGACATAATGTGTTTGTGATAATCACTCATGAAAAACCAGAACTACAGTATTTGGCTGAACAATGCAATTCTTAACTGTCCTCTAATTTCTGAATTATTGTTAGCTTAAAAGGATGTTAATCAATGCTCAACTTTTACTACAATTTCAACGCTGTCAGCGACGACCTTTTTTAGATGTTCATGGTGATTATCTTCAGCGAGAGATTCCCAATGAGTTAATGCTGAAGGTGCAGAAGGACAAAAGCCTTCATCATCAGCGGATAGTCAGAAAGTTAAGTTATTCCGAGCCGGATTATGTTGCGAGTGATTGGCAAGCAGGAGCAGCATCAACTCTAGCACTGATGCAGCAAGGAGTGAGTTATATTCGTCGTGGTGTAATATTAACTACCTATTATGAAAAATATACTTTGCTGAGTCGCCCAGATTTGCTTGTGAAACAGCCGGGGAAATCCCGTTTTGGAAATTGGAACTATGTCCCGGTTAATATTGAATTGGGTAAGCGTCCTAAGCAAGAATATCAGGTAGTTATTGCTTTTCACGCCCAAGTTTTAGCTATGGTTCAGGATGTGGTTCTGAGTCAGGCTGGGCTGATATTGCGAGATAAAGATAAAACTTATGTGGTGGATTTGGACAAATGGACACCACAAATGCTGGATATTTTAGAGGAATATATTCAAGTTATTGAGTCGGTGGAAGCACCGGAAATTTTTATTTCTCGGCAAAAATGTAATCTTTGTCCCTGGTATAATTATTGTTATGCGAAAGCGAAATATCAAGAACATCTGTCTCTGTTGCCAGGTGTAACACCGATTCGCTACACTCAATTGCAAAATTTGGACATCACTACTTTAGAAGCACTGGCACAGACCCATCCTAACACCTTAGAAAACTTAACAGGATTTGATAGTAATGTAGCTGCTAAATTAGTTGTCCAAGCCCAATCTGTATTCACGAAACAACCCTTGATTCTGGCTGATTCCTTTTCTTTAGAATATCTGACTTTTACAGCCCCGATTGAACTTTATTTTGATATTGAAGCCCAGCCAGATTTAAATTTAAATTATCTTTTAGGTGTTTTAGTTGTGGATAGAGTTGCTAATACTGAACAGTTTTATGCTTTTTTGGCGGAACAACCAGAACAAGAACCTCTAATTTGGCAACAATTTTTAAATTTAGTGAATCAATATCCCCAAGCACCAATTTATCATTTTTGTGCTTATGAAGTGGATACAGTCAAACGCCTGGGAAAACTGTACCGCACACCTCATGCTCAAATTCATCGTCTCCTGAATCGGTTTGTTGATATTTATGAACAATTAATTCAAAGTGTGGCTTTACCAATAGATAGTTATGCGTTAAAAACTATTGCCCGTTGGGTGGGGTTTGAATGGCGTGAACAAGAAGCCAATGGTGCTAAATGTATTTACTGGTATGATAAGTGGTTAGAAACAGGCGATCGCACTTTATTAACAATCATCCAAGACTACAACGAAGATGACTGTCGCGCCACCCGTACGGTCAAAGATTGGCTGGTCGCTTTTTTCACAAGTGCATAAAACTTCTTTCTTCTTCCTAATTTCTAACTGGGCGCAGACCCTACGCCCCTACTATTATTCTATGTTGCATCTTCCAAAATTTCGGAAACCATTCCTGATTCTTATCTTGGCAACTTCACTAATTCTGATTAGTTTTCTGGTTAATAATTTCGCTTCCGCTTCTTTCATCATCAACAGCATAGAATTTATTGGTCAAGCTACCTTACCCACAGGTTTAACTTTCCAAAAAACCGAAGTTGGCGGTTTATCGGGAATTACTTATGATGCCAAAAATAACTTGTACTACGCAATATCTGATGACAGAGGGCAAGAAGCACCACCTCGTTTTTATACTTTAACAATTGATCTGAGTAAAGGTAAACTAAATAATAATGGAGTTGTTCCCGTAGGTGTAACGAACTTATTAGATAATAATAATCAACCATTCCTCCCCAATACTACTGATACAGAAGGAGTTGCCCTCACTAATAAAGATACCATATTTGTTTCCTCAGAAGGTGATGTAGACAGACTCATCAATCCCTTTATTAAAGAGTTTGCACTAGCTTCTGGAAAAATAATTAATACCTTACCCATACTGGATAAATTTTTGCCAGATTCTCAAAAGCAAAAAGGCATTCGCAACAACTTAGCCTTTGAAAGTCTCACCATTACACCGAATCAAAAACTTCTATTTACAGCCACTGAAAACGCCTTAATTCAAGATGGTACAGCAGCCCAATCAGGTGTTGGTACATCTTGTCGCATTTTGCAATATAACCTCTTAACCAAACAGCCAGAACAGGAATTTCTCTACCAAACACAACCAGTGACACCCTTGTTTAATCCTACAGGTAAATTTGCCAGTGGCTTACCTGATTTAGTAGCGATCGATAACGCAGGAAACTTTCTCAGTATAGAAAGAAGTTTTACAGGTTTGGGATTTACAGTTTTTCTGTTTCAGGTTTCCCTAAATAAGGCCACAGACATCCATAGCTTAGAGAGCATTACCGAAATTGACCCTGATAAAATCCAGCCAGCAGCAAAAAAACTCCTCTTAGATTTACGAACTTTAGATGTATCATTAGATAATATTGAGGGATTAACCTTAGGTGCAAAACTCCCCGACGGGCAACCATCACTAATTTTAATCAGTGATAATAATTTTAATGGACTACAACAAACTCAAATTTTAGCCTTTAAGCTGAAAACTGAATCTCCGCTAACCAAATTATTCCGCCGCTTTAGAATACCTAACCGTTAAAAATAATCAGAATCGGACGAAACGACTACGCTAGGGGATATAGAAACCTCTGGCTCAAACGAAGTTAGCCAGAGGTAGTTCATAGTACAAATAGCAACCAATTTAAATAGAGACAGAAACAAAATTAAAGGTTATGTTACATCATGGGTACGTAAGGTATTTGATAGTTTCTTAAAAAGGGGTTTAGTTACAAGTAGTCGTCATTCAAAATCAATTTCATCTTGACTGTAGAGGTTATTAACGTGAATAATAGTCCATACCTACCTCCACAAAATCAGGAGTTGGTAGCCAACCGTTATCAAATTAAAACATTAATTGAAAGAGGTGGCATGGGTGAGGTATTTCTGGCAGAAGATATGCTGCTAGGAGGAACACCAGTAGCCATTAAGTTTTTATCTCAAACTATTATTGATACTCAAAGACAGGAAAGCTTTAACCGTGAAGCTCTTCTCAGTGCGGCTTTAAGCCAAAAAAGTGTGCATATTGTTCATGCTTATGATTATGGTGTAACTACTAATGGCAACCCATATTATGTCATGGAATATTTATCTGGACAAAGTTTGAAGGAATTAATTCCTCTGTCTATACCCATGTTTCTCAATCTAACTCGGCAAATTTGTTTAGGCTTAAAGTGCGCTCATCAAGGTGTCAATATTGATGGAAAAATTCAGCCATTAGTTCATAGAGATATTAAACCAGCTAATATTATTGTTACTCCAGATCCCATCTTAGGTAAATTAGTTAAAATATTGGATTTTGGCATCGCCAAATTTCTTAATAGTACAGAATCAATGATCACCAATGAAAAATGTTATGGAACTTTAGCATACTGTTCTCCTGAACAATTAGACGGTGGAGATATAGATAGTCGTTCTGATATTTATAGTTTAGGTGTAGTCATGTTTGAAATGTTGACAGGGCAAAAACCTTGGCAACCAGCAGCGCAAGGATTTGGGGCTTGGTATCAAGTACATTTATTTGCATCACCAAAACATATATCAGATATAAAACCCAGTCTCCAAGTTCCACAGGAACTCAATGATTTAATTATTAGTTGTTTAGCTAAAAAGCCAGGTCAACGTCCCCAAAATATGACGGAAATTCTCCAGGGTCTGGATAAAATAGAACAATCCTTGGAGCAAGCAGCTTTAAATTCAGGTTTGGGAAATTCTGAATTATCTCAAACCAAAATCATACTTGATCAACAATTTACTTGGCCTCAAAATAAGCCAACTCAAAAAATTGTTTTTCCTCAACTCATTAGTGAAAAAAAAGTATCTACAGCTTCTTTATGGATAATGTTACCAGAATTAGAAATTCAAAATTATGCCTATACTACACGCTACACTCGATTTATTTTTATTACACATCCCCATCCGATGTTGTTATGGATAACACTACTTTACGACCATGACCTTACCCCTAAGTGGCTACCATGTTACTTAGATATGCAAAATTCCCAAAATCTCAAATTGGTGTGGTCATTGGCGGAAAATGAGTCCTATTCCTTACTTTTCTTTACCTTAGAACCTTCACATTGCTGTACTAATATGTTCAGTATTAGTATTTCTCCCTTACAAACACAAAATCTGAAGAATTGGGTGCAACAAAGTCAGAGCATGAAAGCTTCTACGGAATTCGGAACCAGCAAAAGCTTGTTAAAGCAGCAATATGAATATATAAAATTAGAGATACTAAAGCAGTTAAAATCATGAACTTGTAGAATTTAGGCGCTGCATAAACCTATCCTGAGATAAATAAACGAAATTGAGTTGGTGCTTTTAGATAGAGAACTCCACAAAAAAGATGAACTGCTTGCAGCAGCGCCTCGCTATCCAATCTTGTGGTATGGGCATCTTGCCCGTTCTTGTATTATTAGCGGGCTTTTCGTCCCGCACCACAAGAAATTTTTGGGTATTTTTTTAATTGGAAGTATCTATAAGTAGTGAGACAAAATTAATTACACAATGTCATTGCGTAAGCGTTGCGGTAGCCATATGTAACGAAGTGAAATGAAGCAATTCCAATGGTTGTGATTGCTTCCCTTCCCTCGCAATGACTGTAAATATTTTTGTCCAATTACTTAAGAGTAAGCAACAAAATAAATGATCCTGTTTTGTCATGCTGAGTGTAGCGTTCGCGGAGCGTGGCGTTAGCCATAGCGAAACGAAGCATCTTTTGAGATTCTTCACTACACTTCGTTTCGTCATGCCTCTGGCACGCTGCGCGAACAGAATGACATTGGGCATTTCTTTTTGTGGAGTTCTCTTAATTTACCTTTAATTGCCTCTAAAAAAATCTTTTCTCAAACTACTTGACAAATATAAAAAGACTGGGCATAATAGTGAGAGTGCAAGTTAAGCAAAACGCAAGGGACTGTAGTTCAATTGGTTAGAGCACCGCCCTGTCACGGCGGAAGTTGCGGGTTCGAGCCCCGTCAGTCCCGTTCTAATATACTGAATATGAGACAAAAAGTTGATAAGGGAAACTCATAGGCTCTAATTTCAGTATGTGTAATCATGATTTGTAAAAGAGAGAATTAACTGTGACTGTCAGAGTTCGCATAGCTCCGAGTCCTACCGGAAATCTACATATTGGTACAGCGAGAACGGCTGTATTTAATTATTTGTTTGCTCGTCACCATGATGGCAAGTTTATTTTAAGAATCGAAGATACTGATTTAGAGCGATCGCGTCCAGAATACACAGATAATATTCTGGATGGACTTCGCTGGTTAGGATTGAATTGGGATGAAGGTCCATTTTTCCAATCTCAACGCCTCCATCTTTACAAAGAAGCGGTGCAAAAATTACTAGATCAAGGATTGGCTTACCGCTGCTACACCACATCTGAAGAATTAGACGCTTTGAGAGAAGGGCAAAAAGCCAGAGGAGAAGCACCCCGCTATGATAACCGTCACCGTCACCTCACCCCAGAACAAAGGGCTGAATTTGAAGCTCAAGGACGTTCTTCGGTAATTCGTTTCCAAATAGATGATAGCCGAGAAATTGTCTGGAATGATTTAGTCCGGGGGAAAATGAGTTGGCGGGGTAGCGATTTGGGTGGTGATATGGTGATTGCTCGCGCTGCTACTGATGGTACTGGTCAACCACTATATAATTTTGTGGTGGTTGTGGATGACATTGATATGCAGATTACTCATGTCATTCGTGGTGAAGACCATATCGCCAATACTGCTAAACAGATTTTGTTGTATGAAGCTTTAGGGGCAAAAATTCCCGAATTTGCCCATACGCCTTTAATTTTAAATCAGGAAGGGCGCAAACTATCGAAACGAGATGGAGTAACTTCCATTTGTGACTTTCAGGAAATGGGATTTACTGCGGAAGGTTTAGTCAATTATATGACTTTGCTAGGCTGGTCGCCAGCGGATTCTACTCAAGAAATTTTCAATTTAGAATCAGCAGCTAAGGATTTTGGCTTTGAGCGGGTAAATAAAGCTGGTGCTAAATTTGACTGGGATAAGTTGGATTGGTTAAATAGCCAATATCTCCATAATATGCCAGTTGATAAGCTGACAGATTTAGTTATTCCCTTCTGGTCAAAAGCTGGGTTTCAATTTAATGGTGGGAGAGAACGGACTTGGTTAGAGCAGCTAGTGGGGTTAATTGCTGCTAGTTTGACTCGGTTGGTGGATGCTGTGGACATGACCAAGGGATTTTTTACTGAGGGGGTAGAATTGACTGAGGAAGGCAGTCAACAATTACAGCAGGAGGGTGTCAAGACTGTGCTACAAGCAATTATTACAGCTTTAGAAAGTCAGCCAGAGTTATCAGCAGATATTGCCCAAAGTATAATTAAGCAAGTTGTGAAATCGGAAAATGTGAAAAAAGGCTTAGTGATGCGATCGCTCAGAGCCGCATTAACTGGGGATGTACATGGACCAGATTTAATTCAGTCTTGGTTACTACTTAATCAGATTGGTTTAGATAAATCCCGCTTAAATCAAGCAATTAGCAATAATTAATTACCGGGTATTGGGTCAGAATTTTCTGGAATTTTAAATTCTCCCAGCGGTACTCAAGTCTTTTATCTAAAGGAACTTGAGACCGTAAATTCATGTCTTCAAAGGTATTTAGCACTCTTCTATAATTGCAATGTCAAAAACAGCTTTTCCTACAGGAATCATAGTTGTACTCTGCGTTACAGCCGGGTTTAATCCAGTTGCTAATGCTCAAACAGCCGCGCCGATTTTTGGAGATGTGACTATTCAACATCCATTTTCTCCAGACCCTTTGACAGTGAGGGGAATGAGTGGTGGTTCAGTACCAGGAAGCAAAATAGCAGGAAAAGCAGAAACACCACCAACTGGCCCTTGTCAAGGATTTATGGATGAAGTACCAGACCATACCTTGAAACTTACCAGTAAATTTGACTATCTGAAATTAGTAGTCGAAAGTCCGGCGGACACCACCATGATTATTAAAGGACCTGGTGGAACTTGGTGCAATGATGACTTTAACGGTAAAAACCCCGGTATTGTTGGGGAATGGCTACCGGGTACTTATCAAATTTGGATTGGTTCTTACAAGGAAGATGAATCCCTACCTTATACATTGAAAATTACGGAAGGCAAGTAAATCATTAGACATCTTGTGAGAATTAAATGTGCGTGACTTGAAACCCTTGTAGAGATGTTACCTGGCTAGGGATTCTCGGCTCTACAATATTTTTCGGAGATGTCTAAGTAGGTTGGCGTTAAAAATTGGTAATTTCTGTACTAAGTTTTCACAAACACATTGCTAAAATTGATGTTTCCAGTCTGTATCCCAGCATTATAGCTAACCAACCTAATCCAATCATGGAAGAAGGTTGAACAGAGTGAAGAGGTTTTGGGCGATTTTACTTTTCTTTACACAAATTGGTTTTATTGTGTTCACCTACTTATTCGGCATTTAAGTTTTTAAGAATTTTCTGGGCTAAAAATTCCTTAATTTCTGTATGTCTTGGTACAGCCTCAATGACACCTGTTTGAGGATTAATCCATAAAGAATGAGAACCACCTTCTCGTTTTAGGTAACAACCTGCTTGTCTTAACTTTTTTTCTAATTCTTTACGTTTCATGGAATTAAAATAGTTTCTTCTATCGCATCTTCTGTGATTCCCCTGCGGATATCTGCCATACGATCTTCAATAATCAATTGAATGGCAAGTTTCAAGTTTTCTTTCGCTTCCTCAATGGTTTCACCTTGACCATTAGCACCAGAAATTTCTGGACAAATTGCCCAGTATCCTCCTTCCGCTGCTCTCTCAATGATGGCTGTTAACTCTGCTTTCATAGCAATTTCCACAAGAAGTCTACTATATTTTAAACGATGATTAAGTAGGTGAATGGAAAAAACCGAAATATGTAACGAAAAGTAAAGTTGCCCAAAACCTCTTCCCTGTTCCCTTGTCATAACGAGAATTTTTAACGCCAACCTACTTAGTTACAAGATCAGCGATGACACTATCACTAGGGTGTTAATTCTGAATCCCTTATCCCATAAAACTTCATGCACAAAATGTATCGCCATATTTTTATAAGAAAGTGCCTGGAACAGATGTTTTCTGTGTAAACTACGGTAACACCAATAATTTTTCGGACAATCCCTCCAAAAATACACAGAATTAATATGCTACACTATCGCCCATCAGGAAAAATCTCTCTAAGGGACTTCCAATTAAAAAAATACCCAAAAATTTCTTGTGGTGCGGGACGAATTGCCCGCTAATCATCAAGGACGGGCAGGATACCCATCCCACAAAATTGGGTAATTTATTTTTTGGTGTTCCCTAAAAATCTTACCTTCGCTTCTTCGTTTCTTTGTATTTCATTCTCCGTAACTCTTGCATTGTATTGAGCTTTAAAGCATGAATAATATAAATGAATTTGGTAGTCCTTTGCAGTCCAGCATAAAATTAGTATTAGGGATAGCAAAATATAAATTAGCCCCAAATCCTTACTGTGTCAGATTTTGGGAATATTTAACTTTTAATTTTTAATTTTTAATTGGTATTAGTATGAGAATTAGGTTAAATTTAATTAAGATTCTAGACAAACTTCATGAATCGGCCATAAGCAAACCGACGTTTTATGGCTCAAATTACAAAATGGATTTATGAACATCCGTTACAAAAGCAGTCATATTAGTATCTAGAGGCAAATTAAAGATGAAATTCTCTTGGAGAGTCGTAGCACTCTGGTCAGTGTTGGCTTTGGTAATCGGCTTTTTCTTCTGGCAAGGCGCTTTTGCAGGCGCTCCTGCGGAGACAGGTAAAAACGCTGCCAGCACCCGCATGACCTATGGGCGCTTTTTGGAATATTTGGATGCAGATCGTGTCACCAATGTAGACCTATACGATGGTGGTAGAACAGCAATTATTGAAGCTAATGACCAAGACATCGAAAACCGCACCCAACGCTGGCGGGTAGATTTGCCTGTGAATGCCCCAGAATTAATCCAAAAGCTGCGGGAGAAGCAAGTTAGTTTTGATGCTCATCCGATGCGAAATGATGGGGCAATCTGGGGACTTTTGGGTAATTTAGTTTTCCCTGTTTTATTGATTACTGGCTTGTTCTTTTTGTTCCGGCGCTCTAATAATCTTCCCGGTGGTCCTGGACAAGCGATGAATTTCGGTAAATCCCGCGCTCGTTTCCAAATGGAAGCGAAAACTGGGGTGAAGTTTGACGACGTAGCGGGAATTGAAGAAGCGAAGGAAGAATTACAAGAAGTTGTTACCTTCCTCAAGCAACCTGAGAAATTTACTGCTGTGGGCGCTCGCATTCCCAAGGGTGTACTATTGGTCGGACCTCCAGGAACTGGTAAAACTTTACTGGCAAAAGCGATCGCTGGTGAAGCTGGTGTACCTTTCTTCTCTATCTCCGGTTCGGAATTTGTGGAAATGTTTGTGGGTGTGGGTGCTTCCCGTGTCCGTGACTTGTTTAAAAAAGCCAAAGATAATGCTCCCTGTATCATCTTTATTGATGAAATTGACGCTGTGGGTCGTCAACGGGGTGCGGGTATTGGTGGTGGGAATGATGAACGGGAACAAACCCTCAACCAATTATTAACAGAAATGGATGGGTTTGAAGGCAATACTGGCATTATTATTATTGCTGCTACTAACCGTCCTGATGTCCTAGATGCTGCTTTGTTGCGTCCTGGTCGTTTTGATAGACAAGTAACTGTAGATGCACCAGACATGAAAGGTCGTTTGGAAGTACTACAAGTTCATGCTAGAAATAAGAAGTTAGACTCTAGCGTATCTTTAGACGCGATCGCTCGGCGGACTCCTGGATTTACCGGTGCAGATTTAGCTAACCTCCTCAACGAAGCGGCGATTCTCACAGCGAGAAGACGCAAAGAAGGCATCACTCTACTAGAAATTGATGATGCTGTTGATCGGGTAGTTGCTGGTATGGAAGGTACTCCCTTGATAGACAGCAAAAGTAAGCGTCTGATTGCTTACCATGAAATCGGCCACGCTTTGGTCGGAACTTTACTCAAAGACCATGACCCCGTGCAAAAAGTGACTCTGATTCCCAGAGGACAAGCTCAGGGTTTAACTTGGTTTACACCTAATGAGGAACAAGGTCTAATTAGCCGTTCTCAGCTAAAAGCCAGAATTACCGGGGCTTTGGGTGGTCGGGCTGCTGAAGAAGTAGTTTTTGGATCAGCGGAAGTCACCACCGGTGCGGGTGGAGATCTACAGCAGTTGTCAGGAATGGCACGACAAATGGTAACTCGATTTGGGATGTCTGATTTGGGTCCTTTATCTTTGGAAAGCCAACAGGGTGAAGTGTTCCTCGGTCGTGACTGGACAACCCGTTCTGAGTATTCTGAAGCGATCGCTTGTCGTATTGATGGTCAAGTCAGAATGATTGTGGAAGAATGCTATACCAACGCCAAGAAGATCATGCGTGATCATCGTAGTCTCGCCGACCGTTTGGTTGATTTGTTGATTGAGAAAGAAACCATTAATGGCGACGAACTTCGGCAAATTGTGGCTGAGTACGCGGAAGTCCCTGATAAGTCTCAGTTTGTTCCCATGCTATAAGGGTTGATTTTGAATCAATCAGATCCCCGACTTCTTAAAGAAGTCGGGGATCTTGTCGTTTTATTATTATTGCAAGATAGTTCTTCCTTATCGCCTTCATGATAACATTTTAAAACTTGTTTGTCAATACCATAAATCTCTTTTTTTCGGTTGGCGTTTTTGCGTTTTTTAGCGAAACATCATGGGCTGATGATGTAAATCAGGAAGACAGAGAATTGATTCCCTGTCTTCTAGCTAAAGTTCGTTTTAATTGAACAAGAAATTACCACCAAAGAGGTTGATATTCGCATTGGCGCTGGTAAATCCAGATGTCCCTGATAAGGTCACTAATAACTGACCAGTACCAAAACCAGTATTACCACCAATCCCATCACCAACTCTTACTAATGTAGAAGTACCTAATGTAATCACATCAAAATTGGCAATACCTGTAAAGTTCAGTTTATCGCCACCGACACCGCGCACAAATTGGTAAATTGTATCCGTACCATCACCAAAAGCGTAGTTAACGTTATCTACAACATTATCGTTTAAACCCAAATACAGGCTATCATTACCAATTCCACCAATGAGGGTATCTGCACCAGTTACTCCATTTAAGTAATCATTACCATCTCCACCTGTGAGAATGTTAGCTGCTATATTTCCCGTAATACTATTATTGAGGCTGTTACCTGTACCGTTAATTGCGTCTATTCCGGTCAGGTTCAAGTTTTCTAGGTTGGTAGTTAGGGTGTAAGTTACACCACTGAAAACGTTATCTATTCCTTCATTGATATTTTCTATGATGGTATCTGCTACATTATCTACATAATAGGAATCGTTACCTATACCACCAATGAGGGTATCTGCACCAGCGCCACCATTGAGGATATCATTACCAGCACCACCGGTGAGAATATTTGCGGCTATATTACCTGCAATGCTATTATTGAGGCTGTTACCTGTACCGTTAATCGCGTCTATTCTGGTCAGAGTCAGGTTTTCTACGTTGGCGGTTAGAGTGTAACTGATAGTGCTGGAAACGCTGTCTGTTCCTTCATTGATATTTTCTATGATGGTATCTGCTACATTATCCACATAATAGGAATCGTTACCTATACCACCAATGAGGGTATCCGCACCAGCGCCACCATTAAGAGTGTTGTTGCCAGTATTACCGATGAGGGTATTATTGAGGGTGTTACCTGTACCGTTAATAGAAGCTGTACCAGTTAAGGTGAGGTTTTCTAAGTTGGCTTTTAATGTCCAAGTGATAGAAGATTCAACTGTATCTATTCCACCATTTAAACTTTCAGCAATGACATCTCCCACATTGTCTACCACATAAGTGTCATTGCCACTACCGCCGATTAATAAATCTGCACCTGTTCCCCCGTTCAGAGTGTCATTACCGTCTCCACCACTTAAATCATCGTTTCCTGTACCACCTTTAACCCAATCATTACCAGTAGTACCTAAAAAGCTGACTGTACCTGCAAAGCTAGTTAAATCAAAGCGTTCAAACCCGAATACTGTTGTCCCTGGAATATCTAATTGATTGGTGGTGTTATTGGCATCTATAGAGATAAGATCATTAACTGTTCCTCCGGTGATGATCAGGGTATCTGTGCCATTACCACCTTTGATGGTGTCGTTTTGTTGTAAATTGGCAAAGGTGCTGGTGATGGTGTCTTCTCCATAGTCAGCATCTATGATATCTTGTTGGGCTGTGGTGGTAAAGCTTTCGTTATCGTTAAGGTCAGTGACTCCAATGGTTAGTTGTTTCTCGAAGGATAACCCACCCTGGTCTGTGGTTTTGACTCTAATGCCATAACTGTTTTTGGCTTCAAAGTCAAATACAGAGTTGGTTTTGAGTTGATTATTGGTAATGGTAAATACACTATTATCAGTTGCACCTGTTCCTGATACTAAACTATAGGTAAAGGTGTTTGCTGTATCTGGGTCTGTGGTGGTGAGATTACCAACTACTGTACCAATGGCTTGGTTTTCAGCAATTGTGGTATTAGAAAGAGTTAGATTAGTAGGGGTTTCGTTAACGTTGCTGACTCCAATAGTTAATTGTTTTTCAAAAGATAACCCACCTTGGTCTGTGGTTTGGACGCGAACGCTGTAACTGTTTTTGGTTTCGTAGTCAAATACAGAGTTGGTGGTAAGTTGATTATTGGTAATGGTGAATAAACTATTATCAGTTGCACCTGTTCCGGTGACTAAGCTATAGGTAAATGTGTTTGCTGTATCTGGGTCTGTGGTGGTGAGATTACCAACTACTGTACCAATGGCTTGGTTTTCGGCAACTGTACTGGTGGAGAGAGTGAGATTAGTAGGGGCTTGGTTATTAAACTTACTCACATCAATAATCCTTAAGCCATCAGAACCAGCAGCAATATAGGCGTAGTTGCCCACTACCTGAATACCAGAATAACCAATGCCCGGTGTACTATATTCATCTTTGAGGGTGGGAGCAGTGGGATTGCTGATGTCGATTATTTTTAGCTTAAATCCATCGGTGAAATAAGCGTAGTTGCCCACCACTTCTACATCCCCAGCAAACATTTCAGAATTGTAATTGCCTTTGAGGGTGGGAGCAGTGGGATTGCTGATGTCGATTATTTTCAGTCCTGAAAAATTATCCTTGACATAGGCGTAGTTGCCCACTACTTGCACACCCACAGCAAATCCATAATCAGGATCATAATTATAAGAACCTTTGAGGATAGGAGCAGTGGGATTGCTGATGTCAATTATTTGTAGTCCTAAAGAACCAGAAGCTACATAAGCGTAGTTGCCCACTACTTGTACACCCTGAGCATTACCAGAAGTATCGTAATTGCCCTTAAGGATAGGGGTTGTGGGGTTACTGATGTCGATTATTTGTAGTCCTGATTCAGCATCAGCGACATAAGCATAGTTACCAACTACTTGCACACCATAAGCCGCACCAGAAGTATCATAATTGCCTTTGAGAGTGGGAGCAGTAGGGTTGCTGATGTCAATTATTTGTAGTCCTTTGTCATAATCAGCGATATAGATATAGGCATAGTTACCCACTACGTTCACAACAAGAGCCGCGCCAGAAGTATCATAATAACCCTTGATGGTGGGAGCAGCAGGATTGCTGATATCAATGATTTTTAGTCCTGACATATAATCAGCGACATAGGCATAATTTCCTACTACTTGTACATCTATAGAATAGCTACTAGTATCATATTTGCTCTTGAGAACAGGGGTTGTGGGAGTGCTGATATCAATAATTTGCAGTCCTGCACCATCATTCATGTAGGCGTAGTTGCCCACTACTTGTACATCATTAGTAGAGTAAATACTGCTATAATTTCCCTTCAGGATAGGTGTTGTGGGGTTGCTGATGTCGATGATTTGTAGTCCTGAATAATTATCAGCCACATAGGCGTAGTTGCCTACCACTTGCACACCCAGAGCAAATCCAGGAGTATCATAATTGCCCTTGAGGATGGGAGCAGTGGGATTGCTGATGTCGATGATTTGTAGTCCTGATTCACCAGAACCTACATAAGCGTAGTTGCCCACTACTTGTACGCCAAAAGCCCTGCTAGAAATATCATATTTACCTTTGAGAGTAGGGGTTGTGGGATTGCTAATATCGATTATTTTTAGTCCTAAATTATTAGAGCCATAACTATCAGTGATATAAGCGTAGTTGCCCACTACTTGCACATCCACAGCAGAACCAGTATAATAATTTCCTATGAGAGTGGGAGCATCAGGATTGCTGAGATCAATGATTTTTAGTCCTGCATATCCTCCTGAATCAGAGACATAGGCGTAGTTACCTACTACTTGTACGCTCGAAGCATAAGCATAATCACCATAAACATAAGAACTTTTGAGGATGGGAGCAGTGGGGTTGCTGAGATCAATAATTGTCAAGCCAGGACCTCCCACATAAGCGTAGTTACCTACTATTTGTATAGCTGCACCATCAATATCGTAACTTCCCTTGAAAATCGGGTTACTAGGATTACTAATATCAATAATCTCCAGCACATCTCCCACAGCGTAGGCATAATTTCCTACCACCGTCACATCACCAACCCCACTTAAACGATCCCACACTCCTACTAATGTAGGTGCAAATACTCCCTGATAGGTGTTTAAGGTGTCTGCATAAAAAACAAGAGATGTCCCATGATTTTCAGGAATATTAACCTCTAATTCCCAATTTCCCCCTAAAGCTGCATTTCCCGTTTTTGTTGCGGACGCGCTAATGGTTGCGTTGGTAATCTCATGTAACTTTCTAATAAACTCTTCCCCAGCATCCCCCGCAGCGACATTACAACCATAGAGTAAAATGTTCTCGCTTTGCCAATGCGGCAATAATTCAGCATATTTACTGATATTATCTAAATTCAGTTGACCATTTCCTAAATACAAACATCCTGGAGAACCGTGAGAAACGATGTGAATGGTGGTTATTTGGGGATGTTGTTGTAAAAATTCCGTAATTTCCTCAATTCCGTTTTGATTTGGGTCAAGAATAACTGTTTCTACACCCTCTATAACTCCTGTTTGTAGGGTTTGATAGTCGGAAACAGAAGCATCAATAAAGACAACTGTTGTCGCGGTTTGACTGAGGAAAGAGTTATTTAACATATTTTTAAATTCCGCACCTGATAACGAAGTGTAGTTTCTGATTGCATTGTGGGTTGTAGGGGTTTAGCAATGCTAAACCCCTACCGTATCTTTGCCAATTCTAATCCAGATATGCTTAAATAGCGATAAGATAGTAGTAGATTTAACTTATCAATAAAACCGTGATTTCTCGGATACAAAACACATATAGATAAAAAAAGGGGTATTATCACCCCTTATTAGCAATAATTCAGTTTTTAAATTAAATGCCAAGCATCTTAATTTATATAAACGGTGTTAAATCTAAATGTTCTTCAATTTGAGTGGCTAAAGAATCTAACATTTGTTCTCGCTGTTCTTTGTAGTTAGCCACACCTGTGGGTAAAGATTTCAAACCCCGTTGTTGCCGGAGACGATTTACCCAAGCTCGTCGCCAAGGACCATTATCAAAAATTCCATGTAGATAAGTTCCCCAAACTGATTGACAACTATCTACTAACCCTAAATTAGCATCATCGAATAAAGGCTGACAGGATTTTTGATCTGCTGGGTTTTCTATGCGCGAGCGCCCTTGGTGAATTTCAAACCCAGTCACAGGTAAACCCGCTTGGGGATAATTAGAAGTAACTTGACGCTGACGGGCAGTTTTTTGACCAGTAATTACTGTTTTCATGGGTAATAAACTTAACCCTGGATATTTACCAACTTGTCCTTCCATGCCTTCTGGATCAGCTATAGATTGTCCCAACATTTGAAAACCGCCACAAATGCCTAAAACCGTGCCACCAGAAGCCGCATAGTTTTGAATTGCTTCCGCCATACCGCTTTTTTGCAAGGTAATTAAATCGGCAATGGTGGTTTTTGTTCCTGGGATAATTACTGCATCTGGATGTCCTAAACTTTGCTTAGGATGTAAGTATTTGACTGTGACTGATGGTTCTGATTCCAAGGGGTCAAAATCGGTGAAATTGGCAATTCTGGGTAAACGAATCACCGCAATATTTAGTTCAGAATTAGCTTTTGCGGGTTTGCGTTCTAGTAAATCTAGGGAGTCTTCCGCTGGGAAAACCTGTTCTAAATAGGGAATCACGCCGACAACTGGTATCCCTGTGCGTTCTTCTAACCATTTAATTCCGGGTTCGAGAATTGAGCGCTGTCCCCGAAATTTGTTAATGACAACTCCTTTAATTAAGGCGCGTTCGTCTGGATCTAATAGTTCTAATGTGCCAATGACATGAGCAAATGCTCCACCTCTATCAATATCAACTACTAAAAGTGTGGGTGCATTCAAGTGTTTTGCCACCCGCATATTCGTGAGGTCTTTGTGTTTTAGATTAATTTCGGCGGGACTACCAGCACCTTCACAAACGAGGGCATCAAACTCTGTAGATAGGTATTGTAGACATTCTTTGATGGTCTGCCAACCAATCTCAAAATATTGTTCGTAATAATCTGTGGCGCTGACTTTACCTATGGCTTTACCTTTGAGGATAATTTGGGATGTCATATCCCCTTGAGGTTTTAGTAAAATTGGGTTCATTTCTACTAGGGGGGCTATTCCCGCCGCCCAAGCTTGCACTGCTTGAGCATAGCCTATTTCGCCACCACTGGCGGTAACATAGGCGTTTAAAGCCATATTTTGACCTTTAAAGGGAGATACTCGCCAGCCCCTTCGGGAAAGAATCCGACAAATAGCTGTGGTTATGAGTGATTTCCCTGCGTGGGATGTTGTTCCCACTACCATGATTGATTTCATTTTTAACTATATTTTAGTATTAACATGAGGCAGAGCCTCAGCGTTGGCATTCCTAGCCGGAGGCTAGGAACGAGGTAAGGACAATTAATTTCGGTCAAAAGGGTAAACGTAACCAACGAGTTATAAAATCATTGTAGCGATCGCTCAGGGAAGGATTAGGCAATTTCTGATCTTTTAACTTGACAATCAATTGATGACCCAAGGGAGTTAGGCGAAAACTGTCTGTAATACCTTGACCATCAACTTCTCGCCGCAATACTCCCACATCAATTAACCAGGCTAAAGCGTTTTCACAGGTCAATTCTGATAAGGGTTGCTTGGTGTAATTTTGCTGAGTTCCTTTCTCCATTGCTATAGCACCGAGTTGGATACTTTGGCTAGTCATGGCTATAAACAAATTCAAGTTAAAGGGGGAACAGGTTAGCGATCGCTCCGCTCTTTCTAGGGCTTTGCTAGTATAAACTAAAGGTTTAAGGTTTGAGGAATCCACAGTAGGCATTTTTCTTACTCTAAGTTGGGCTTTTTGTCAATGCTTTGAAAATAAATACCTCTTTGGCAGAATATTCGGTAAGCAAGTTATTTAAATATTGTAAATTATAAGGAAGAACGCCGAAAACCCTTGAAAATGTGGGTGACTCAGGAAGCCACATTTGGGCTTTAGACAAGGGATGAAGGCTAGTACCGCAAGGCGGAAGTCAAAAGTCAAAAGTCAAAAGTCAAAATGAAGACAGTATAGGCTTTTGGAGGATTTAGAATGGTTGGTTTATTTACGCCGTTTTGTACTAGAGGCAGGATAAATCCTGCATTGATTTTAATCCATATTCGTGATACAACTAGATTGTCACTAAAGACATAAAAAGCTACCGAGGGACTCTCGGAAAGTTACGCTTGTCAGATATGATTTCGCCCGCCAGGTCCAACGAAATCAGGGCAAGAACCCAAATATTTAAGGCAATGCCTGAACCTGGGATAACTGAGGGATATAGACTGAAACTCTCTATAGAATCTCCGCGTCTTTAGACCGGAGAGTGTCAATGTAAAATTTTGATTGCATGAATATTTTTTAAACAGGATAAGGTGAATTATGCCTCTAGCAGTTGGTACAGACGCACCTGCATTTACCACTACAGACACTAACGGCAATCCAGTTTCATTGTCTGATTTTGCTGGTAAAACAGTGGTTCTCTACTTTTATCCCAAAGATGACACACCAGGTTGCACTAAACAAGCTTGCAGTTTCCGCGATGCTCAGTCAGACTATACAAGTAAAGGTATCGTCGTCTTAGGTGTGAGTGCTGATGATGAAGTAGCCCACCAAGCATTTACTTCCAAATATAATCTGAATTTCCCTTTATTAGTTGATACCAACAAAAGCATCATTACAGCTTATGATGTTGATGGTGGTGGTTACGCCAAGCGTGTTACCTACATCATTGATGGTGATGGCAAAATCATTGATGTTGATACTGCTGTTAACACTACTACCCAAGCTAGTGATGTTTTAGCAAAACTGGGACTTTAATCATTAACTCCGTAGGGGCGCAGGGTCTGCGCCCAGTATTTCCTATTTAACGGGTAATTTACCTGATGATGGTAAAATCTGTAAAGGCAAGAGGTTTTGTCCAGGGATAATGGCAGAAGTGCCTGGATTTTGTTGTAGTTGAGGTTGAAGAAGTTTCTGTTGTTCTGCCTTAAATGCGGCTATGGCTGGATCTAACTGTTGGTTTTGTTGTTCCGCATTCCATTGGGTATTGCTCATTTGCAATGAGTGCATGAGACTGAGGGGGTTGAAATCTGAGCCATTACCAGATAAGGTATTGCTATTGCGATCGCTTTCCAAAGTCCCAAAAGGTTGATTAGGATCAGCTAAGGTGGGTGATACTCCTAACAGAGAAGCGAAACTCATGCCGGCGATAGTGGCAACAATAATTTTGCGAACTGGTAAAAATGGACTTTTCATGAAATTTCCCCTTATATATTTTTAAGCAAGACTGCGGCGTAGTTGAGGTTGAATACTCAATAAAGCCACTATTGCAAAACCGAGTAATACTAACAACGCTACCCCAAAGGTAACATCACCCCAAAAGGCGTGCATAACGATATCATTTAATCCCCAATTGCTGTGTAAATACAAATAGCGAATGGGTTCGATTGCATAGCTAAGAGGGTTGACTGTGGCGATAACCTGCAACCAACCGGGCATGAAAGATAAGGGTGCTAAGGCTGTACTGGCAAATAATAATGGTAAGTTAGTTACAAAAATCACGGCGATAAGTTCAATGTGTCCGGGTAATGCAAAGGCTAAACCTAAAGAAATAGCGGTGACACCTAAAGCTAGGAGAAAGACAATGAGAGCGATCGCACATAATCCTGTAATATCAGGTAAACCAGCCCCTAAAAATGCCGCTGCTGCCACAATTACCGCTGCTTGGAGTAAACTTTGGCTAATAATAAAAATAGCAGAAGCAAAAACAATTGAAAAGCGGGAAGCTAGAGGTGCAACCAGCAAGCGATTTAAAAAGCCAAATTCTCTATCAAACATCACAGGTAAGCCGGCATTTAACGCCCCAGCAAAAGCAGTAAATACTATCACACCTGCTGCTAAAAATTGTCCGTAATTTGTCGTACTACCAAACAAACCTTTGGGAGCATTTTGGAATAAAGCCCCAAACAGAACTAACCACATAACAGGCTGAATAATCCCAGCTATCAGGCTAGAGGGACGACGTTGAAGTTGAATAAATAGACGACGAGTTAAAGCAAAAGTTTCTTGAACAATTTCTGCCAAGAAGTTGGAGTTTGTATTCACCACTACATTAGATGCGGTGAGTTCTTGCCAATTCATCACTGCTTTATCATTATTCATAGGAAGTGCTACCGTTAAAATGTATGCAAGAATTTAGGAGGTAGGGGCGCAGGGACTGCGCCCAGTCAGGAGTCTACGAGTCAAAATGAAGAATATTTTTCTCTTGTGTTTTCTGTTGGCGCAAACATTCTGAATTCTGAAAAATGTATCAATTATGAACATCTCTGTAGTTTTTAATTAGCAAAGAATATTCATAATTCTTAATACTATATTATAACCAATATCCAATAATATCTTTCGGTTAAGCTAAAATTCTAATTTGGATTTGGTGAAGACGCGGACCAGTCACAGAGATAACAGTAAATTCAAGATTGTCATAATGAAATATCTCACCTTTGTTGGGGATTTTTTGGCATTGATAGAGCAAAAACCCGCCCAAAGTTTGATATTCTCTAATTAAAGGTAAATTGAGATGTAGGATTTGATTAACTTCTTCTAAATTAATTTGCGCTTGCACCAAAAATGTCTGCTTGTCTACCATTTGAATCAGTAAATCATTGGTACTGTCAAGTCCGCCAGCATGACCAATAATTTCTGCAATAATATCTTGAATAGTTACCAGTCCCACAGTTCCCCCAAATTCATTCACCACCATCACCATAGCGGGCTTCTCTTGCTGCATCATTGGCAAAAGTTCACTTAAAAGCGTTGGTTCTGGTACAAATCGAGGTGGACGCATCCAAGGCTGGATTTGTGTTTCTGGTGTGATTTTTCCTAACGCCAAAGGTTGTGCTAAATCTTGAAAGTACACTATACCGCGAATATCGTCTAAAGATTCACCAATAATAGGATAGCGAGAGTGACCAGTGGTGGCTATTTCCTGAAGTAAGGTTTGAAAACTCGCAGTTATGGGGATACCAATAATGCTAGTGCGAGGAATCATGATATCTTCAGCGGTAATATCCCCAAATTCAAAGACATTATTTAAAAGTTCTCGTTCAGCATTTTCTAAACCCGTAGATTCTCGTTCTGTAGAGATAATTAATTGTAACTCTTCCGGGGTAACAGGCGGTCGCCAACTTTGACCCGTGTATTCAATCCCAAACAATCTTAATAGCCAATGGGTTGATTGATTAAGAACCCAGATAAAGGGACTAAAAAACCGGACTATAGATTTAACAGATGGTCCCAAAAATCTAGCTAGGTGTTCTGAGTATAACATAGCCACTGATTTTGGACACAATTCTCCTAGAACAATTTGTAAGTAAGCAATAGCAAAAAAGGCAATGGGGACTGATAAAGAATGAGCGAGTAAGTAATTAATTCTCACACTTAACGGCCAGGAATCGAGCCATTTTTCTACCAATACAGCAATTGTACTTTCGCCAATCCAACCTAGCGCCAAACTAGAAAGGGTAATACCTAGTTGGGCTGTAGATAGTAGTCTATCAATACTACGTTGTAATGTTTCCACTGCGATCGCTCGAATATCACCGGCTTGTACCAACTGTTGAATCCGAGTTCGTCGCACCGTCACCATTGAAAACTCCGCCGTCACAAAAAAGGCATTGATAGCAATTAGCACTAGCACGCTACACAATCGCAGTCCTGTATCTGTCCAACTTAAAGTAGAAAAAGCACTCACTGTCTAAGATAGTGTAGAATTTGACAACTGGAGCAGAAAATCCCAAATCGAATCTTAATTATCTTTCTCTACAGGAATATCAGACAATTGTAACTTGAGTTTTTGAGCCGGATAATCAGTTAAAGATAAAGATATCTGCTTGACATCATCAAGTAAAGCGGTAGGAATGCTGATTGTACCTTTAAATTCTGCACCTTTTGCGGGCAGTTCTGCGGGTAAACCTTCGGTAATTGCACTCAAAGTTCTGCCTTTATCATCAGTAATATCTAAAAAGCTATAGAGAAACCGCACAGACTCGCCACCTTTATTCTGCATATTCACTTTTAGTAGTAAATCACCACCGGAATAGCGGATAGATTTTACAGACATGGTAACACCTTCACTTTCAGCCGTTACAGGAAATCCTGGTTGAGAAGTCTCCTCGACGACGGGTGTTTCCTTTGGTTGCGGCTTGGTAACTTTAATCTCTTCTTCTTCTGATTTGTCTGGTTTATTACCCTTTTTTTTGTCGTTAATTCGTGATTTCACGGTTTCGAGAATATCTTCTTCTTTTAAGAAAGCTACACTTTCCTCCTGGGGGTTATTAGCCTTGTTGCTGTTAAGTTTAGTCACAGGACGACCATCTGGTGTAGTGACACCTTTAAGTGCCATACTCCCCAAGGTAAAGCCCAAAAAACCACTTGCAGAACCGGCACCCAACATCAGAGTTAACAAAATTAAAGTTAGTAGTACAGTAGTATTTATTTTCATTAGGAAATAGAAATTTAGATTTAGTTACTATATATGCTAATGGGGATTTTTGAATTTGGCATTTCCAATTCTAGCAAAACTTACCTCCCTACAGTCCTACAAGGAAGAAAAATCGGGAATTGTTCTTGATGATTGTTTATAGGTTGCCAAATTATGATACGATGGTGTAATGTGGTTGAAGTGAAGTCATAAAATAAATGACTAAGCTTGAAATTACAAGGTCAAAATCCAAGTAAATAAGCGCCTTTGGCCGATTGGGGAGGCAACGAACTCATAATTCGTCTTCAGGCTGGTTCGATTCCAGCAGGGCGCACTTTAAAAGGAGTCAGGAGTCAGGAGTAAAACTGACTAGATATCTGGCTTTAAATTTAGCTCCTGTACCGTATGGCTGACGCTCACGAAAGCCTCATTAATCTGAATTCTGCTGCAATACTACTCGGTTAAGGCTAAAACTTTCTTATATCGTAGGTTGGGTTGACGTAAGGAAACCCAACAAAAACCCTGATAATGTTGGGTTTCACTTCGTTCTACCCAACCTACAAAAACTCTTAACCGAACAGTATTGAATTCTGCTGTATCTTTTTAAAACTTGATGCGACTGTAAAAAATACCCTTAACAATTTCCGCAGCGGTGACGTAAAGGGCGACTATTGCCATTAAAATGAGGACAAAACTCAAAGGTAAGGCTTGAAACCCCAGGACAGAGGCTAGGGGAGTATAGGGAATAATTAATGTAATGATAGCGATCGCTATTGTCGCACCAAACAGGTATGGACTGGGTTTACTGTGAAAAATAGATTGACGGGTACGAATTACCAACACAATCATAGATGCAGAAATGACCGATTCCATAAACCAACCCGTCCTAAATTGTGCTGAGTCAGCGTGTAATAAGATTTAATAACAAGGTGAGAGTTTGACACTCCCCGGTCTAAAGACGCGGGGATTCTTAATCGAATAATTGTAAAGACAACTGCTCGAATAATATCCGCTTTTCAGGTATTACCTTAGATGTACGGTTCTTGCCCTGATCCTGTTTGCCATTACTGGCAGAATCATCTCTGACAAGCGTAACTTTCCCGCAGTCCGCAGGTAGGTTTTTAATGTCTTTGCTGACAAATTTTAAATTAGCTCTTCGTAAAATTGTCCGGGAGGCTTGAGTATCAGCATGGTCAATATGACCGCAGTTTTCACAAATGAACTTTTCGCCATCTCTGTTAGCTTTACTAATATGATGACAAGCCGAACATTCTTGAGAAGTAAATTTAGGATTAACGGATAATACTGGCTTACCAGACTTCAATGCCAGCCAAGCGATTTTAGAAAATAAGTCACCCCAACTGGCATCAGAAATAGAGCGATTTAATCCACGTTTTGCAGATTGACCATTAGCCATAAATCGTCCTTGCTGCTTTTTGGGTTGGCAACGGGACTTCATAGCCTTAACATTTAGATCCTCTTGGACAATTGCCTCAGCGGTGTTAACAACTTTATTGGCTGCTTTCCATTGATGATCATTTCGCTTATCTGCAATCTTTTTATGTAGCTTGGCAACTATTTTCCCGGCTTTTTTGCGATTATTAGAACCCTTGATTTTGCGGTTAACTCGGCGCTGTCTGATTCTTAATTGACGGCGGACTTTTTTATTAGTTGCAAATTGAGGATTTTCAATAAACGAACCATCCGACAAAG
>NZ_JADEWA010000170.1:0-10382 GCF_015207865.1 Dolichospermum sp. LEGE 00246 | reverse complement strand
TACTCCGAAAACAAACACATCAATGTCAAAGGTGAGAAATCACCCTACGACGGAGATTTAAGTTATTGGAGCGAACGCAACAGCAAGCTCTATAACAACGATACCTCTAAAGCCCTTAAACGGCAAAACCATAAATGTGGTCATTGTGGTCTAAAGATGCTCAGTGATGAGAAGGTACATTTACATCATGTTGATGGAAACCACCAAAACTGGAAAACTAAAAACCTTCTAGTCATTCACTTTCATCTGCCACGATTATATCCACATGAGCAAACGCGAAAGCTAAGAACATCGGGAGCCGTGTACACGGAAACGGGTACGCACGGATCTAACAGAGAGAGGCGGGAAATAATATTCCCCCTCGACTCAACCTTCAAATACCAACAGCTAAACTCAAAGGACGCATAGCCCAATTATGCGAACAATACGGTATTATTTTTGTGGAAACTGAAGAGAGTTATACCTCAAAAACATCGTTTTTAGATAATGATGTTCTACCTACATTTGGTGCAAAACCCGAAGGGTGGAAATCTAGCGGAATTAGGATTACTAGAGGTCAATTTAGAACCTCAACTGGAATCAAAATAAATGCAGACTGCAACGGCGCAGTTAACATAATCAAAAAAGTAGCTGCGATATTTAAGTTTGACTTAAGTGGAGTAGGTAGAGGTGCTTTAAGTGCGCCTAAGAAAGTTCTTTTGTGGACTCTTCAGAAATCCCCGCGTCTTCAGACCGGGGAAGCTTAATGACTTTTTGTTGAAAAATCAACTATGAAGTATAATGGTGATTGGTCAAATTTATTTTGACGGGCAATGATCGGAAAAAACTTCTGTTCTTCCTTCCCCTGCCCCCGGTGCCTCTCTTCTCCCCCTGCTTGCCTTCACCCGTCATTTTCGGGTTGACAAACTACTAGATCGGAAAATGCCACTTTCCAAAGGTAAACTGAGTATCAAGGTGCATAAATTTACAATCTGGGTCGAAGGTGAAAAGTAGCTATGTCAGAAACTAGTGACAAACTCATACCCATATCACAAAGGCAACCTGTACAACGTCGCCGGCGTAAACGTCCAGTCCCCAAGACAGGACAGAAAAAAGTCATCAATCAACAGCCAGTTTCTAGTCCAAGAGAAACTGCAACATTAGCTCGTCTAAACAATCATAGCAGTCCTGTTCCTATCTCGTCTGGGGGGCGAAAACCAGCATCACGGAAGATGATGCCTCCAGGTGTTAAACCAGTACCTACAGTCAAGAAAAATACTCAAATTTCTCCGCCAGCAAATGTGAGGTTAAAGACGGTACGCATGGAGAAGCCGAGAATTGAAAGCAGAGGGTCACGCAAGACTAGGTTAAAACCTATGGCTAGAACTGTTTTATATACCTTGCGGTTGTTGATTGTGGGTGTGGGGATAGGTGCGATTGTGGGTACGTTGTTGTCAATTCTAGACCCTGCTAATCGCCTTGGTTCAGTTGCGTTAGTATCTCAAACTACTACTTCTCAAAAAATATCTCAAACTCCTAATACAAGCTTATATCTGTCCCAAGAAATTACTTCTTTAAAAAATTCTTTACAAACTCTCTCCGCAGCTAATGCTGATCTGATGCCAGGGGTGTTTTTATTAGACTTAGATAATGGTGGTTATGTAGATATTAATAGTAATGCCAGTTTTGCGGCGGCAAGCACGATTAAAATTCCGATTTTGATTGCTTTTTTCCAGGATGTAGATGCTGGTAAAATCCGCCTGGATGAAATCTTAACTCTCCAAAAAGAGATGATTGTCGGGGGTTCGGGAAATATGCAATATCAAACCCCAGACAGCAAATACACGGCTCTTGATGTGGCTACGAAGATGATTACAATTAGCGACAATACGGCTACGAATATGCTGGTTGCTAAATTAGGCGGACAGGAGGCGTTAAATGGACGTTTTCGCAGTTGGGGATTAACAACGACGATGATTCGTAATCCTCTCCCGGATTTAGAGGGGACTAATACTACTAGTCCGAGGGAATTGGGGAATTTAATCTCGATGGTGAATCAAGGTAATGTCGTGGGTATGCGATCGCGTGATTTAATGCTTAATATTATGAGTCGCACTGAACGAGATAATCTTTTACCTGCTGGCTTAGGAAAAGGCGCAAATGCTTATCACAAAACAGGTGATATTGGCACAATGTTAGCAGATGCGGGTTTAATAGATATCCCTACGGGTAAACGTTATATCGCCGCTATTATGGTGAAACGTCCCAATAATGATCCTCGTGCGGCAAAATTAATTAGTTCTATTTCTAGTGCGGCTTATGAACACTTTAGCCAAACTACAGTAACACCTAGCAATCCGATAAATAACCAACCGGTTACTCAACCAATCACTCAACCAATTTCTAATTATCAACCACCCGTTCAACCCTTTACTCAGCAACCAGTTCAACAACCGATAATGAATCCTGCTATGCCTAATGGGACGGTTAATAATATGCCTATGGGCAGTTATCCGCAGCCTATAATGACTCCGCAATATTATCCACCACAATAAATAATTCAGAATTCAAACTGGTTGCAGAAAATGTGGCTTTGTTGTTAGAACAGCGTTAAGGCTATCTATCAAATGGAGAATACATCATGAATATTCAACTTAAACCTGAGACAGAGGAATTAATACAAGCTTATATTGACACGGGGCGATTTGAAAATATAGAAGATGCAGTAAATGAGGCTTTTAGTTTGCTGCTGGACAGAGAAAGAAGACTAGAGGAACTACGGAAAAAAATAGCTGTAGGAACTGAACAGATTAAGAATGGACAAGTAACAGATGGTGAGGTAGTTTTTGCTAGACTACAAGCAAAAATTGGCGTTGCATAATTAAAGTATGAATTAGCCTCACGCAAAGGCGCAAAGACGCAAAGGAAGAAGGAACAAAAATCAGAGTTTTAACATTTTTGATATCGCATTCCCGGAAGTTGGGTGACTAAACCCATGAGTTCTAATTGTAATAAGGAACTGGAAACTAAAGCCGCATTCATCCCTGTTTTTTGAATTATAAAATCAAAGGATAAAGTATCAATAGTCAAAGTGTCTATTACCTGTTGTAATTCAGGTGCTAAATTAGGTAAAGGAGGAGATCTAACTATGGGAATTTCTATATCTATTTGGGGAATTGCCCCCAACATGGTTAATAATTGACTGAGTTCTTGATTAATTAAACCTGCACCTTGACTAATTAATTTTAAACAACCTTGTGATGGTTGATCATCAATTCTTCCGGGTAATGCGTAAACATCTCGACAAAATTCATTAGCATAAGTAGCTGTGATTAAAGCGCCGGATTTTATTGGTGCTTCTATGACTAATACTGCGCGACTTAACCCGGCAATGATGCGATTTCGCCGGGGAAAATGGGTGCGGTTGGGTGTGGTTTTGGCAGGATATTCACTAATTACTATGCCAGAGGTCAATATCTGTTTATATAAACCTTGATTTTTATGGGGATAAATAACATCTACTCCTGTTCCTACAACTGCTATTGTTCTTCCTCCTGCTTTCATTGCTGCTGCGTGACTTTCGGTGTCTATTCCTTCTGCCATACCGGAAACAATGGTAAAACCATTTTTGGCTAATGCGGTACTAATTTGACGAGTCCATTTAATTCCATATTCTGTGGGTTGACGAGTTCCGACAATTCCCACTAAAGGTTTTTGTCCTGAATTCTCCTGTAAATCAACTTCACCCCGATAATACAATAAGGGGGGTGGACTGGGAATTTCTCGCAGTAGTTGGGGATATTCTGGGTCTGCTGGTGTCCAAAAATGGGGGTTTGCTTGTTGGTGTTGAGTGAGGAGTTGTTCGGGGTTTAAATGGGATTTTTGTTGAACAACTTTTTCTAATGTCTGAAATCCCAAACCTTCAACTTTTCGTAATTCACTAGGAGTAGCTTTCCAAGCATTTTCCAAGTTACCAAAATGCTGTTGTAATCTTTGCAGTAATATGGGTCCAATTCCAGAAATTTGCGACCAAGCTAACCAATATTTACGTTCTTCTGTATTTGACATAAGTAGGTTGGCGTTGAAAATTGTCGTTATAGCAAGGCAAGAGGCAAGAGGCAAAAGGCAAGAGTAAAGAAGTTTTCAGCGATTTTATGTTTCTTTACACAGTTTGGTTTTATTGTGTTCACCTACTTAGTATAAATATAATTACTTGGCGGTTAAAAACCGCGTCTACACAGGCAAAACCCAGATGGTGGGTGGGTTCAATATCTTGATTTTTTTAGTCTGCGGAGGCGGACTTTGTTTGTGTAGCTGTGACTTCTAGTCGCCGGGTCTTAATTTGATTTTTCAAATAATCAAATACAGATTTATCGCCAATGTCGGGAGGAATAGCTTGAATTACTTTTCTTATAGCAAAGATGAGGAATAAAATTGCCCAAGTTGCTAGTAAAACTTGTTCTGCTGGCGTTGATAAAATTCCGGTTAAATGTCCTAATAATAGTAGGGGAACAAGGGGAGTTAAGATTTTAGTTTCTAAACGATGAAAACAAAAACCTTCTTTGAAAAAGATCCCTGTCAAGGCTGCAAAGGTAAAACCAATTCCTAATATGGTGAGGGGTTGATTATAAATAGTAATTGCAAAAGCTTGACTATCACCATGTCCAAAAATAAAGGCACAAATGCTACCAATTATCCAAAAAAGTTGGAGAATGCGGTGCAAAAATGCCATATAGATATGAATAGTTAATAAACTAACTCCCAGTGCAATATTAAAACAGGTGTAGAGAGGGGTCAGGGAGGCGATAGCAGCGGGTTGGGGATAAAATAAGACCAAACCGCTACCAATGGCAAAACACAGGGCGGCGATCATTAATCCTGTTCGATAAATTATCACACTTTGGCGATCGCTCTGAGTAATCGTAAACTCCCCGAATTGACCTTGATATACTGCTAATGATGATATTGTTTGTGTAGTCATATTCCTTAATAGTATAGGTTTTAGATCCCCGACTTCTTAAAGAAGTCGGGGATCTTGTTTTTAATGTCCTTTCCCAGCGCCTAAATACAATTCCCCGACTTTTGGGTTATTTAATAATTCTCTACCAGGTCCTGAGATAGCATCTCTTCCTGATTCTAGCACATAACCACGATCTGCCATTTCTAAGGCTTTTCTGGCATTTTGTTCAACTAGAACTATCGCAGTCCCCGATTCTTTAATTTGTTTAATTTGCTCAAATACTTGAGTTACCAAAATGGGAGATAATGCGGCTGAGGGTTCATCTAATAGGAGTAAACTGGGTTCTAACATTAATGCTTTCCCCATTGCTAACATTTGTCTTTCTCCACCGGAAAGAGTTCCTGCGCGTTGACGACGGCGATCGCTCAATCGAGGAAACATGGTGTATATTTTATCTTTAAGAGGTTTCAAGGGAACATCTCTCACAAAAGCCCCCATTTCTAAGTTTTCATCTATGGTTAAAGAGGGGAAAACGTTGGCAATTTGGGGAACATAGGACATTCCTTTGGCGACAATTTGATTTGATTTTAAACCAATCAAATTCTGATCTTTGAAGGTAATATTTCCGGTATGGGGTGTCAAAAGTCCGAAAATAGTTTTTACTAAAGTGGATTTACCTGCACCGTTTGGACCAATTACTGTAACTAACTCCCCTGGTGCAATGTGAAAGTTGACACCTTGCAAAATATCTACATCTTTAATATATCCAGCGTGGACATTTTCTACGTTTAATAAATAATTATTAGTCATTTGTTACATGAGGGAACAGGGAACAGGGAACGGGGAACAGGTAACAGGTAATTTGGTGATTTTCTTTTCCACTGTCCCCGTGGCGTAGCACCTGTCACCTAATTTGCTAGGGAACAGGGAACAGGGAACGGGGAACAGGTAACAGGTAATTTGGTGATTTTCTTTTCCACTGTCCCCGTGGCGTAGCACCTGTCACCTGTCACCTGTCACCTAATTTACTATTTTCTGCAATTCTGGTCTTTCTTCTGCCAAAATTGCGTTTTCTACGGGGCAAACTTGCAAACAGATACCACAATCAATACAGGTAGCAAAGTCAATCCAGTACCAATCTGTGCCTTTGACGTTTTTTCCTGGGCCTGGATGAATACAAGCTACAGGACAAGCACTTACGCAGTCAGCAACACCTTCACAAACGTCTGTAACAATGGTATGTGGCATTTTTCCGATTCCCTCTTTTTTGGATTTTAGATTTTAGATTTTGGATTGATTTTGGGAAAGTTTACCAATATTCCTATTTTTAACATCCGGGTTCAATGGTGTGTGAACCATCGGCTTTAATCCAGGCTATTTGGGTAATTGAGCGATCGCTTGCATATTGACGAATCCCTGCTGTGTCCCTACCTCCCAGGTCTATTTCTACTCTCACTGAATTAGTGGAATTACGTAATTTATCGGCATAGGCAAAAGCCGCAGCTTCAGCACCGGGGGTTTCTGGAACTACTAACCAATTACTAGCGGGAATATCCTGGGGTAATTGCTGATTTGATAGGAGAATTTGGTATAAATCATCAATATTCAATTCAAAGCCAATACCAGGAATATTTTCCTTCTGGGGATGGTATAAACCTAATAATTGGTCATAACGCCCACCACTTCCTAAAATCTGTGCTTGGGAATTTGTCTCGCTCACTACTTCAAAAACCAGACCTGTGTAGTAGTCAATGGTTTGAATTAGGCTTAAATCAAGGATTAAAGGGAATTTACCATCTAGTAATTCCACTAGGGATCTGAGGTTATTTATTGCCTCGTGCTGATCTGGTTCTAGATGTAAACTACTGACCTTTTGTAAAACATCTTTACTATCACCCCGCAAATCCAACATAATTTTAGCGCGTTGGCGGAGTTCTTCCTCTAGAGGCAAAGTATCAATAGTCACGCGATCTAAATTAGCGATCGCCCTGCGGACTTGATTTCTGATTTCCGGGGGAAAAGCATTCAGCAAAGAACGAGTAATTCCCGCTTCCCCCAAAATTAACCGCCAATCTTTTAAATCCAATGCTGTTAAACAGTCTGCTACCAGCAGCAACACTTCCCCATTGGCTAATAATCCCTCAGCACCCAGTAACTCCACCCCAGCTTGATAATACTCCTGCTGACGATTATGGCGGCCTTCCCAATTGCGGCGGAAAACATTAGCATTGTAATATAGTCGCTGGGGATAGGTGGCATCTGCCATGCGAGTTACCACTGTGCGAGCGATAGAGGCAGTCAATTCTGGACGCAACCCCAATTCTTCATTTTGACTATTTTGGAGTTGAATCACCATCTGACGCTGAATAGCTTCACCAGCCATCAGAGTATCCATTCGTTCCAAAGTTGAGGTGATAATCCTGTGATATCCCCACCGTTGAAACACCTGTTCTAATCTATCTTCAATCCAGCGTTTTTGCGCCACATCTAAAGGTAATAGATCCCTTGCTCCCGCTGCTGGTTGATACACCATTATTTTTTCTTCCCACCAAACAAACCGCCAAACAAACCACCTTTTCCAGACTTATCTGGTTGCTTCTCTTCAGTTTGAGAAGCGGAAGTCCCTTGAGAACCACTGGTTGTAATTCCTAAAGCTTCATCTACTTTGGGTTTCCATTCCAAAGCGATTTTCTCATTGGGATTTAACTTCAGGGCATTATCAAAGTGAACTTTTGCCATTTTTAGTTGATTTTGCCGTAAATATACCATTGCAATCAAGCTATGGCAATGACTATTTCGCGGTTCTAACTTTAAGGCATCTTGTAATTCTACTTTGGCTGGGGACAATTGGTTTTTTTCTAGTAAAACTTGAGCGCGACGCAGGTATTGTTCTACGATTGACTCTTCTTCGGGTGGTGAGGTTAGAGTTGGTGGTAAATTTGGGGCAGAACCTTGAGGTTGACTAGGCGCCGACTTATTCATTGACTGTCCAGCCACCCGCATCAGATAAACTAGATTTAGCTCACTAACCTCAGCAATGATTTTGAGTGATTGTTGCAAATCACTAAATTGAGTTGGGGCAATTTTAGCGATCGCCTGCTTATATGCCATACTCACATTAGGCACAGCTAACAATTGTCGTCCCGATTCCGTCTTCAGTCTAATTGCTCCTGGTTCTTGGGCAAATCTCTTCCCCATTTGTGACAGAATAAACAAATACTCAGCCCGATTGCGTTCCACAGAAAACTTCTCATAAGCCGGATTAACCAACTTTGCTAACAATTGATTAGCCATCTCTTTTTCCGACTCATTCCTCATTAGAGAACTATCTGGGTGCAATGTCCGAGCAATTTGTAAATAACGGTTACGGATTTCCTTAAATTCCGCATCAACCGGCACACATAAAACTGCGTGATGATCTATGAAATCATCCGTAAATAATCCAGAATCTATTTTTAATGACATATTTATTATAGGTATCGCACCCCAGCATATTCTTTCCAGTTTACAGGGAAGTATGGTAAGTTTCAAAGCCATCCAGTAGCAACCAGGAAATTTAATACTTATTAGAGCTTGTTTGAAAACTCATGATTGCTGTATCAAATGTTTTACCCCACCCTAACCCTCCCCTTCACAAGGGGAGGGAACTGGATTTTCTTGTTTCCCCCCTTTATAAGGGCTACCGTGTACACATATCCTTACCCAAAGCCAGTTCCCCTCCTCGCTTGCGGGGAGGGGCTAGGGGTGGGGTTTTATGGTAACTAACAGGCAATTTCCAACTTGTGTGTACACCGTAGCTTCATAAGGGGGGTAAAATCTGATGAAAATTACGGGATACCACTTTTAAGTAATTGGACAAAAATATTTACAGTCATTGCGAGCGAAGGGAAGCAATCACAACCCTTGCAATTGCTTCATTTCACTTCGTTCCATACGGCTAACCCCACGCAACGCTAACGCAATAAAATTGTATAATTAATTCTGTCTCACTACTTAAAACATCCTCTTAAATGAAACCGATAATCTCCAGAAACCTAACCCCCATTCCAGTTTTCTATCGCCAAACCCGTAGGGGCGCAGGGCCTGCGCCCTCCATTCTATTTCATGAGAACGAGAATTGCTGTAAGTTGACACCAATGTAAGTAATTGGACAAAAATATTTACAGTCATTGCGAGGGAAGGGAAGCAATCACAACCCTGGCGATTGCTTCATTTCACTTCGTTCCATATGGCTAACGCCACACTTCGCTAACGCAATAAAATTGTATAATTAATTCTGTCTCACTACTTAAAACATCCTCTTAAATGAAACCGATAATCTCCAGAAACCTAACCCCCATTCCAGTTTTCTATCGCCAAACCCGTAGGGGCGCAGGGCCTGCGCCCTCCATTCTATTTCATGAGAACGAGAATTGCTGTAAGTTGACACCACTTTTAAGTAATTGGACAAAAATATTTACAGTCATTGCGAGGGAAGGGAAGCAATCACAACCCTGGCAATTGCTTCATTTCACTTCGTTACATATCGCTAACCCCACGCAACGCTAACGCAATGACATTATGTAATTAATTCTGTCTCACTACTTAAAACATCCTCTTAAATGAAACCGATAATCTCCAGAAACCTAACCCCCATTCCAGTTTTCTATCGCCAAACCCGTAGGGGCGCAGGGCCTGCGCCCTCCATTCCATTTCATGAGAACAAGAATTGCTGTAAGTTGATACCAATGTATGGCAACCATAGGTGTCAACTTAAGCTCAAATCCCTACCACATCTCGTTCCTAGTCTCTGACTAGGAATGCAGTTGATGAGGCTCTGCCTCTAGTATCATTGAAGGCAGAGCCTTCTAGAATTCATTCCCAGTCAGAGACTGGGAATGAGACGAGTTGAGTTCTTTGCGGGATAGAGGTTTTACGTTAAGTTGACACCAATGAAGCTCTTGCTTTACCCCTACGTTTAGAATCAAACAATCAAGCCGTTTTGAGTATAGCTGACAGCCCCACTGAAGTTCCAGGCTAATAGCTAAAGTCTACTAAAGTAAACTAAGCAAATTCAAAAATTTTCCAGTTCTTTTAGTCATCAAAAGACAACTTCTGCTATTGGTTAGTTAGAATGATGAAAGATGGTAGCAGAAATTTTTTATTTGGTGACAATGATTTAGCTAAATTGGCGTGTATTTTGCAGCAATATCTATTTCTAAATCTGGTAATGAAACTTGCAGAAAGTAATAATGATTTATCTATTTATTCCTAGATACTATTTTAATCACGTGAAGATTTGAGCAGCTAAAAAGCCGTAATCAACCTTTGCACTAATTCAAAATTAAGGAGATTTGTACTATGTCACATACATTATTTAACGATGTACCTGTTCAGTAACAAGAAACTGTAGTTGGTGGATTTATCAAAATTTGTTTTGGTTATAAAGATAAAGAAATAAAAT
>NZ_JADEWA010000169.1:0-10403 GCF_015207865.1 Dolichospermum sp. LEGE 00246 | reverse complement strand
ACGTAATACAATCAATTATTAAAGCTAGTGTACAATTTAAAATATTTACTGAAGATTTTTTTAAATCACTAGAATTGGAAGATGATATCACACCTAAAGAATCGGAAGCTATGTTAACTTCTTTAGCATCTACAAAAAAATGGGATTATGTATATAGAAAACTTGCATAGTCCTAAATTTATTGCAAAAGAAGATGTACTAAGTATACATAATAAGCAAATTAACTTATATGGTGGCTCATACGGTATCCGCGATGAAGGTTTATTAGATTCTGCGATTTACCAACCTCAAGCAAGTTTTGGAGGAGAATTTTTACATCCTACTATTGTTGAACAAGCAGCAGCATATTTATTTCACATTACTAATAATCATGCTTTTATAGATGGAAATAAACGCACCGCTTTTGATGTTATGGTGACATTCTTGAACTTGAATGATTATGAACTGAACATGACACCAGAAGAAGCATATCAATTAACAATGCAGGTTGCTGATAATAAAGTTAGTAAAGAACAGTTAATTGAGATATTGAGAGATTGTATTATAGAATTATTTTAAAATATGATTTGAGATGTGGTGCGTTACGCTGTCGCTAACGCACCCTACAATTAAAGCTATTAAACTGTCACCCCTTCCAATTGTTCATCACTCAATTCATACAACTGACGCAATTTTTCTAACTTATCTGCGTCAGCTTGCCATAATCCGCGTCCTGATGCTTCTAACATTCTTCCCAGGATATTTTTAAAGGCTTCAGGATTGGCTTTGCGTAATTTTTCCGCCATTTCTGGATCTAAAGCATAGGTTTCTGCTGCTTGATCATATACCCAATCATCTTGGAAATCAGCAGTTCCACCCCAACCTATTAACGCCGTCATGCGTTGGGAAATTTCAAAAGCGCCCCCAGAACCTTGATTCGCCATTGCGTTAGCCCATTTAGGATTTAATAACTTAGTTCTGTATTCCATTCGCAATAAATCATCTAAATTGCGGGGTGTGGTGTCTTTAGAAAAACTTTCGACAAAACTGGCTTGTACTTTTTTGCCGCTTTGTTTTTCTGCGGCTTTTTTCAAACCGCCTGTATTGGCATAATATTCCTGAATATCGGTTAATCCATATTCTACCGAATCTATTTCTTGAATAATGCGATCGCTAGTTTTTAATAAGGTCTGTAATACTTCTGGTCTAGCTTGTCCTTTATCATTTCTACCATAACTAAAGACATTGCGACTTTCCCAAGTATTTCCCAAATCTTCTCCAGATTCCCAATTACCATCAACCACCCTATCATTAACTAAAGAACCAAAATCGCCAGAGGGATTAGAAAACAATCTTGCGGAAGAATTTTCCACACCTTGGGCTTTCAAAATCAAAGCGTGTTTTCTAATAAAATTCATTTCCTCCGGTTCATCAATTTCCGCAGCCCGTTGAAATAAATCATCCAATAATTCAATGATATTCACAAAACTATCTCGGAAAATACCCGATAGATTTGCTAACACATCAATACGCGGATGTCCAACTTCAGCGAGAGGTTTTAAATCATATCTAACTATGCGTCCTGTTCCTTCCTTGACAGGTTCAGCGCCTACCAATTCCAAGAGAATCCCCAAAGATTCACCCTTAGTTTTAATAGCATCCAAACCCCATAATAAAACTGCCACTGTTTCTGGATATTTCTTATTTTCATCTAAAGACTGAGAAATAATTTTCTTAGCAATTTCCTTACCTCGTTCAAAAGCAGCAGGAGAAGGCATCCGATAAGGATCTAAAGCATGAATATTCCTACCCGTCGGTAAAACACCAGCACCATCACGCAACAAATCACCACCAGGTGCAGGAGGAATAAACTCACCATTTAACCCTCTTAAAAGATTCGTTAACTCATCAGTAGATTGATTTAATAATCTTGTAATTTCCTCTTCCTCCTTCTCTCTGTGTTCTCTGTGGCTCTGTGGTTCGTTTCCAAAATAAGCATCCAAATAACCAGTTAACTCCTCCTGATTCGGTGCTTCACCTAAAGTATGTAAACCAGAAGAAAAAAGACGATTTTCGAGAACTTGGAGATACTCATACAACTTGACCAAATAATGATCAAAAGCATGATTACTAAACATCCTCACATTTTCCGGTGTAAAGGGAATACCCAACCTTTTAGCATCATCAAAAGGACAATCTACCTCCAAACCGGTATCAACAATTTTTTTACAAATCCCTTCCTTTAACAGATAATTCTTTTCTGGATCTTCCCGATATTCTGCGATTAAATCGCGTAAATTCACCAATTCCTTATATAAACCAGCGCGTCCATAGGGTGGGACATTATGAGAGATTAATACTCCATAACCACGACGTTTGGCTAAGATTGATTCTGAAGGATTATTTGCGGCATAGACATAGAGATTTGGCAGATTTCCCAAGAGAATATCAGACCAAGAATAGCCAGTATTTCCTAATGGTGAACCGGGCAACCATTCAACCGTTCCGTGCATTCCGAAATGAACAACTGCATCAGCTTCAAATTCATTTTGTAACCATTTATAATAGGCTGCATATTGGGGATGGGGGGTTAAATCTCTTTCAAACATTAACCGCATGGGATCACCTTGAATTCCCAAAGGTGGCTGGACACCTATCCACACATTTCCTAATTGCACACCACCAATATTGAACTCATCACCATAGGTTTTAATGCCGCTACCGGTGAGGTATTTCCATTGTTTTTCAATGCGAGTTGTGAAAAGATAACCTAACCATTTTTCTAAGGTTCTGGCATTAACGGTAGAACCCCCCCTAGCCCCCCCGTAAACGGGGGGGGATATGCCTTCCTCTCGGCTGGCGATAGGATTAATTTCATCTGCTTCTTTAATTTGTTGGATTAATACTTCACCATCTTCAGGAATATCACCAACTGTATAACCCTGTGCTTTGAGTGCATTTAGTAATTTAATTAAACTGCGAGGAACGTTTAATAATGCAGCAGTTCCCACTGCACCATAGCCAGGGGGAAAACCATATAAAATAATGGCTATTTTTCGTTGGGAAATAGGTTTTTGGCGGAGAGAAACCCAACTTTTGACTCTATTAGTTAATCGCTGCATTCGTTCAGGAACTAAATAAATTTGTTCACCGACTAAACCACCGAGGGGAATTGTATCAATCGCACCATCTAATTCTGGCAAAGCATACAGTACAACACTTTGCAATCCGCCTACACCTTGGCGCGTCCAAGAATAAATATCTTGAATTAATAACGGTGCAGCGACGATATAAGGGACATTTTTGGCTGTGAGAATGCGTTTAGCTACTTCCACCTGTCTTCCTGCTTCCATTGAACCAGCCGGACCACCAACTAGGGGAAATCCAATGGTAGAAACTATGGCATCAATTTTTACTGCTTCTGCGGTAAGGGAAGGAGTTTCAATGTTACCTCTTTGACGTTGTTGGGTTTCGTAGTCGCTGGTCATCCAATCTCTGACGGCTACGTGACCTTCTACGCCGTTGATAAAGATGGGTAAGGGAGTTAAACCGGCTTTTTCAAAATAGCGGATCAGTTGGGGAATATAGGGCAATTTGGTAATGACGTGCTTTCGATAAAGTAAAATACCGATGATTGGGCGCAGACCCTGCGCCCCTACGTCCTGGTCTCTTTTCCGATACCATTGTAAATATTCGCGCGGTGATCTAAAAAAACCTTGATATTCGGGATGCAACAAACCCATGTCGGGGGTTTCAATGGGTGGCGGTATATCTCCAATTTTTAAATCTAAGTATTTTTCCGCAATTGTCCAAAATAAGGCAGCGACGTTTTCTGAACCGCCGGCGTTCCAGTAACCATAGATAATTAACCAGTTACGAAGGTCTTGGACTTTTTGGACGGGGATGAATTTTAATAACTTGGGTCCAATTTTCAAGAAACTGATATAACCGGCGAGTTTGTCTTCTTCTTTACCGTTGCTGAATTTGTCAAGGATGAATTTAATGGGTTTGGGCATTCCTGCGGGTTTGTCACCAATAGCGAATGCTCCTATTTTGGTTAAACTAATTAATTCCAGTGCTGACTCGAAAATGAGACGGATAGGAATATTAGCGACGCGCTCTCGCAACCACACAACTTGGTCATAATCGAAGAGTAAACTGCCAAAGAACACATCTGCGTTTTTGAGGGCTGCTTCTACTTCCGGGCTATTGGTGGTAATATTGCGATCGCTAAATACTCGAATATCCAACTCTGGACACCGGGAACTAGCCAAATCAGCCGCTTTTCGGTACAAGTCCACGTTAAACGATTCAAACCCAGCAATCAAGACAATGCGTTTCATGCGCTTTTGCTACGAAATATTTCTTTACATTGATCTTAAACATTTTTGGGGATTAATGGGGGAATCTCTACCTAGAGATTAAAATAATGTCTATGCTTTTTGGAACTAAATTAACCAGTAGCAGACTCTTGGCATAGCAACAAAGTCAATTAAGGAGATAAAAATGAAATTCGGCATTGATATTGGTCACAACTGCCCTCCCGATAGTGGTGCAGCTGGTATTAAATCGGAAGATAAGTTAACAATGGAAGTGGGTAACAAGGTTATCGCTAAATTAGAAAGTTTAGGACATATAGTAATCTCATGTAAACCAAATAGTGCCAGTACAGTAAATCAATCATTAGGTAGTCGGTGCGAAAAAGCCAATAATAACCGAGTAGATTTTTTTGTATCTATTCATTTTAATGCTTTTAATGGACAAGCTAATGGGACAGAAGTATTTGCTATTAGTGACGCTGGCAAAAAAGTTGCCCAAAAAGTATTAGATGAAATTGTCAAATTGGGCTTTTTTGATCGTGGTGTTAAAAGTGGTTCACACCTATATGTTCTGAAAAGAACAAATATGCCAGGGATTCTCATAGAAGGTTGCTTCATTGATTCTGCCAAAGATATGCAAATATATGATGGTGAAGCAATGGCTAATGCCATAGTTGCCGGGTTAACAGGTAAAGTAGCAAATATTTCTGTAAATCCTGCTTCTAATGCTCCTGCAAATACTGTGCCTAATGCTCCTGCAAATTCTGTTATAGATGAAGAACAGAATAAAGATAAGAGCATTCTCAGACTACAACAGGCTTTAAATCGGCTGAAAATTACTGATAAAAATAATCGGACCCTAGTAGAAGATAATGGCATGGGGGCGGCTACATCTTCGGCAACGGAAAAATTCCAGAGAATTGTGGGAGTTTTACCAACAGGAATTGCTAGTAATACTACCTGGGATGCTATCAATCAAATATTAGCTAAACGAGTTATTCAAGGAACTCATGCTAGTGGTGTGATTATCAGATATTTACAATATCGTATAGGTGCTAATCCCGATGGTATTTATGGTTCGCAAACGGAAGCAGCACTCAAGAAATTTCAACAGCAAAATGGTTTAACTGCTGATGGTATTATTGGGGCAATGACTTGGCAGAAATTGATAGGTTAGCAGTAATTTTTTACCTAATATCTATCTAGACTTCATAAAGGATATTGCTGGTAAATAGGGGGTTATACTCCCTATACTAGTAGTCTGGAAAATGACGGGTGAAGGCAAGCAGGGGGAGAAGAGAGGCAGGGGGGAAGAACAGAAGTTTTTTCCGAAGAACTCAACTCGTCTCATTCCCAGTCTCTGACTGGGAATGAATTCTAGAAGGCTCTGCCTTCAATGATATTAGAGGCAGAGCCTCATCAACTGCATTCCTAGTCAGAGACTAGGAACGAGATGTGGTAGGGATTTGAGCTTAAGTTGACACCTATGAGTTTTTGCTTTACCCCTACACATCTGGGTTCTTTGTCATTTGGCGAAAGTTTAAATCTCACCCGTGTGTAGTATAAAAGTTCTATGGCTATTATTAGTCCTGAGTTAGCAGCAGCTTTTAATGATGAAACTAAGAGGATGTTTGAAAAGTTTTTAATGTATAAATAAACCCCTCTCCAAACCTCTCCAGTATTAAATGTTATTCCTTTTCCCTCTCCTCTTAGGAGCCTCTTAGGAGAGGGTTAGGGAGAGGCTTTGAAACCCCCATTCCAGCTAAGTAATCTTATTTTATTTACTTAAATTTGTAGGAAAAGTAACGTCTTCATAAACATTAGTTAGAGAACAAGAAAAATTCACACTGTTTAACTCTAATTGTTGATTTACTCTATAGCTATAAAGAACCCATCTTCCTTCAGCATTGCGCCGAAAACAATCAATCCTTTGCCGATTCTGGCTTACTAAAACATATTCTTGTAAAGTGTCTAATTCTTGATAATCACTAAATTTATCACCTCTATCTAAGGCTTCTGTAGAAGGTGATAAAACTTCAATAATTAAACTCGGATATCGTTTAAAATATTCAAATTGTGTATCTCTTGAATCGCAAGTTACCATAATATCAGGATAATAGAAAATATCTAGAGATTCAATTCTCGCTTTCATATCAGCGACATAAAGACGGCATCCTGTACCACGAATATGATTTCTTAAAAGGGCGACTAAGTTAGCGGTAATTGTCACATGAGCATCACTAGCACCAGCCATTGCGTAAATTTGCCCTTGGATATATTCATGTTTAATAGGGCTGGATTTTTCAGCTTCTAAATATTCTTCTGGGGAAAGATAGGGGTGAGATTGGCTAAGAGTCATATTAGAAAATTTTTATATTGATTATTTAGATAATATCATATATTGTGTTACAATGTTAGTTAGAATTGAGGTTAAAAATATGACTCCCATAACATCAAAAAAAGGGTCAAGTGATATTAGACGGAAAGCAGTATCAAATTCCTGTGAATGTGGGTAAAGGTATTAATGAAATTTTATTGGGTTCTGAGTGGTTGAAGTTGTTGCGTTTGGTGGTGGATTTTCCAGAGGGTATTTTAACTTTGGGATAATTTTTTATTTCGCGCAAAGATACAAAGGAGCAAAGGCGCAAAGGAAGAGAAGTGTTATAAAATATATATAGGTCAAATACCAGGATAAATCATGACTATTCGAATTAATGCTCCTCCTGCTATTGATTATGCACCTCTGGAATTACAAGGGGAATTAATCGCTATGCAAGAATTAACTATTGAGGAGTTATTAACTATTGCTCAAAGTCGAGTTCCAGAAAGTCAGCAAGAATTACATTTACAACTTTTAGAAAAAAATCAAAATAATCAATTAAGTGAATCTGATAGATTATTATTGAAATCGCTGCGAGTGAGTGCTGATTATTTAATGCTGAAAAAAGCCTATGCCTATGCACTTTTAAAATGGAAAGGTTATTCTCTTCCAGATTTTGAGCAATTAGTATAATACCAGTGTCATCTATTTCTAAATCTCTTCGTCAACAAGTTATTAATGAGGCGAGCTATAGATGTGAATATTGTCGCACATCTAGCCGTTTAACAGGTATGCCTTTAGTTATGGATCATATTTTGCCTAGTTCTTTAGGGGGAAATGATGAGCGAGAAAATTTAGCTGCTTGTTGTTATCGTTGTAATGAGTTTAAAGGAGCGAAAATAACAGCTAATGATCCTGTAACGAATGAATCTGTATCTTTGTTTAATGCTCGTCTACAAAGATGGTTAGAGACTTCCAAGAAATAAATTATCCCAAGAAACGAACCACAGAGGCACAGAGTACACAGAGAGAGAATTTTTGCATCAGTTTTGGGACATTTTTTTATTTGGAAGTCTCTTAGATCATTTTCAATGGGCAAATGGTGGTACTCATATTATTGGGATAACTGCTATTGGCAGAGGTACGGTTTTAGCTTTACGATTAAATAATGAAGATGTTGTCCAAGCTAGGGCTATTTGGATTGGTTTAAGTTGGCATCCTCCTAATGATTAATGATGGGGATTTTTGGGGTTTTTATTTCGCGCAAAGAAAAAATGAAACCCCAAACAAAGGTTTTTGTAATCTTACCTATTGACAAATGATAAGGGTTACGTATAATAGTACGTAATATTATCTTTATATTAAGTCAGCGTTTCTGGAAAACGCAGGTATCATGTCAATGGCAATTTTTAGCAATGCTTACTCAGATGAGTTAGTGACAGCTACTGAGTTAAATCGTCAACCTGGAAAGGTTTTAGATAAGGCTTATGAACACCCAATTACTATTACTAGAAATGACCAATCTTTTGCGCTGTTGCGTCGTGAGGATGTGGCTTATTTAGTGAAAGGTGTAACACAAAGTAAGGCGGTTTTTGAGGTGTTATCGGTGGCGTTTCGGTTATTGTTGGGTCAAGAAATTGGTTATGAACATCCTTATGGTTGGTTGCGGGTTTTTGATGCTGATGAATTGCAAGAGTTTATTAAAGAAGTGAGTGAGGCTTTTCGCTTAACTGATACTTCTAATCAGGCTTGGGATTTGATTGATGCTATTATTTATGAATGGAAAGAAAGTTCTATAGCTATTAGTAGTCCTGAATTAGCAGCAGCTTTTAATGATGAAAATAAAGAGGGAAAATCATGTTAAAATTCATGTTCAAATAATGATAAAAGTTGCAATTAAGCACAATTTAAGTTAAGATAATAAATAGAGTTAAAGTTAATGATATGACTCACATAACATCAAAAAAAGTGGTAAGAAGAGGAAGAATTTTTCCTGAATTGATTATATCACCAGAAGAATTAGCTAGACGAGAAGCAGAAGATGAAATATTTTATCAACGTTGTCGGGCAATTTTTGATCGTGTCCGTCCTGAATATATGGAAAGTCACTATGGTTGGTATATTGCCATAGAACCAGATAGTGGAGAATACTTTCTTGATCAAGATAATATCCAAGCTCATAAAAAAGTCCATGAAAAATATCCAAAGGCTAAGAATTATGTGTTTTGCTTAAATGAAACAGGAACGACTGGGAGAATATGATTCAGGGAAATTTTGGTAGTGAGGGGCAGCTATTTTTTGAGATTGATTTGATTACGGCTGATGGATTAAATCTACCTGTGGATGCGATGTTAGATACAGGATTTACCAAGTTTATGGCAATTAATACTCAAGATTTGGATGGACTGGATTGGGTTTTTCTTGGTAATGAACCTATGCAAACAGCACAAGGTGAATCAAGGTTTAATATCTATTTAGGTAAGGTAATATTGGATGGTAAGGAATATGAAATTCCTGTTCATGTGGGGGATAATATTACAGAAGTTTTATTAGGTTCTGAATGGTTGAAGTTTTTGCGTTTGGTTGTGGATTTTCCAGAAGGTATTTTGAATTTAGGATAATTTTTTATTTCGCGCAAAGGTGAAATCATGAATATCCAAATTAAACCGGAATTAGAGCAAATTATTCAAGCGCAAATTGCTACGGGTAGATATACAAATCCTGAAGATGTAATTAGTAAGGCTTTGAAGTTACTTTTGGAGTGGGATAAGGGTTATCAAAATTGGGTGGAAGAAACACGGGAAAAGGTTGATATTGCTATTGAACAATTGGATAGAGGGGAAGGTATTAATGGAGATGTTGTGATTTCACAATTGCGGGATAAGTTGCGTCAAGCGAGAGAGATAAAAGGATGAAAATACATATTATTTCTCCAGAAGCTAGTCGGGATTTATTAGAAATTATTGATTATTTTGCCAATAGAAATATTGATGCTGGAGAGCGTTTTGTTGATGAATTTGAGAAAAAATGTAAATATTTAGCTAATTTCCCCAATATGGGGCGTAGCTATGAATATATTAGGGTTGATTTGCAGGGTGTTCCTTTGGATGGTTATGTTATTTTTTATTGAGTTATTAATGGTGGGATTGAAATTGTGCGTGTAGTTAGTGGTTATCGAAATCTGGAATCTTTGTTTACAGAATCAATGGATGATTGAAACTTTATCTCACGCAAAGACGCAAAGGAAGAATACAAAAAATTTAACCCTCTGCAAAACCAGTAAACTGCCTAATATGAGGCACTCTAAATCGCTTTACCTGCTTCAATGATAATAATACTTTCTCCTGCTGCTACTTGGTGAAGATAGCTAGTGAAGTTTTTCTGGATTTCATCAATGGTTATGGTTAACATGAGATGATTGTTTAGGAATGTTTCTAGTATATCAAGAAGTTATGAATATTTTTATTTCACGCAAAGGTGCAAAGGAAGAGAAGTGTTATAAAATATATACAGGATAAATAGCAGAATAAATCGTCAGTAACCCAGCCCTAAAGGGACTGGGCTTGCAAGAGTAATCAAGCAAGCCGTACTGACCAGACCACCCTGAGTTTACTCTCATGGTAGCCGTTATTTGAGTCACGACACCCCGGAATGCGAAGCTAGTTCCCTGCTCTGTCGCTTGTGATTAAACAGTTCTAAGGTCACTGGAACAGTGTTGCAAGCCTAACAAGCTCTTATAACAGGTCGTTCGCGCAGCGTGCCGGAGGCATCTAGCTAACATTACC
>NZ_JADEWA010000168.1:0-10484 GCF_015207865.1 Dolichospermum sp. LEGE 00246 | reverse complement strand
GACTAATAATTATTTTGCTTTCCTCTTTTAACAAATTAAGAATCATTTCTATATTTTTTTCTGATCATAATCCTACTCGCTTAGATAAAATTAGGTGAGTTTCTAATTCATTAACTGACCCTTGCGCTATGTTTAAAAATCTTATATATTCTCCTCTATATCGTCGCCCATATCATAAGAGCTATATTAGCTGGAATGGATACTGCACTTATTCGGATTTGTTGAACCATAGAATATAGCTCGTCTTTGGGAAAAAGTTTAGTGAGGAAATAGCACTTTTCAGCAATATCCATCCCTTTTTGCCAAATCATTAAGTCTTTAAAGTCATTAATATCCGACATTCTTCCTGTTCCCTATTTTCGTTATTTTAGCATACTAAGTCCGGTAGAGCCATAACTACTTTATTACAAGGAGAACAAGATAATCTAGAAAAAGTATTTCAATGATGTAGATGGAAATTTATCATTCAAACCTTTATCATAAAAGATTGATAAAAAATTACCTCCAGCTTGAAAACCACTGGAGGCTATGATTAAAGACATTGGAATGTGGACTAGTTCACCTATGAATTTAACTTTATTTTTATATAGTTATATCTATCCGTAGAAACGTTTAAAATTAATTCATTTCTATCTAATTGAATAGACAAAAAAGACCCCCGGTTATAGACCGAGGGATTCTGCAAGTCGGAATTATCGCACAAAGACATTCGCGTACCCACAATAGCAATGTAACAGGTCGAAAAAATGCCAAAATGCCAAAAACCACAAATCTCCGTATTTTTACGAATATTTTAAGATCCAGTCGCAATGGAGGTTGGTTGTAAATAAGTAATCAACTGTTGCAAACCTTTTTGCAGATATCATGTTACTGTCATTGGTGTAGCCCCAATCTTCTTAGCAGCATCCTTGCGAGTTAATTGTTTAACAAATACTAACTCCACCGCCATTCTGGGTTTATCATCTAGCATACTTATTGCTCCTTCTAGCTGCTCTTTTTCTTCTTGCTGTTGCTGAAGTGCGATGCTATGATGACAGGGAAGCAAATCAGCCCAGGTGACTGGGGAATTTACGTAATTAGATACTGTATTATCTAAACTCATGACACCAATGACTATCAGCAAACCCTAATTACGAATATTTACTTCCTGTAAATAATCTTCTGGTTGCAAAAATACTCTACGCTCAACGGCGCGTTTATCGGTAGGTGTGTTTTGTACTTCAATAACAGGAACTGTTTTTAGTGTCGCTAATTCTTGTTGTTGATTACGTAGACGTAACTTTTGGGAATATTCTTGTAGTTTGACTCTTGCTTGTGCATAGACATCAGTATCTTTGGGAACTCTTTCCAGGAGTTTAATTGCTCCAAAAAAGTCACCTACAGATGCTTGATTGTGGGCTTGATATACATAATATCCCGATCTAACTTGACGTTTTTGATTATATTCAGCTAATTTTTGTTTAACTATAGTGCCAGCGGAGCTTTCTTCAGGTATTTGTTGTAAGTAATATAAAGCTGTTGAGAAATCTCTTTCTTCAGCTTTTGCATAGGCTTTGGCTAATAATGTTTGTGTTTGGGCTTCGATATTTACTTTTGCTTGTTCAACTAGGGGCTGAATTTTTGCTTGCCAATAGGAATTAACTGTAACTTTAGCCGCGTGAGGTAATACGTCTGTCCACCGACTTTCTTTGAATGCTTTTTCTGCTGAAATATAATGCTCTGCGTCTTTTTGCCATTGCTGTTGCCATTCTTCAATTGAGGCTTGTGCTTCTGCATAAATATTACTATCAAGAGGGATTGACTGAGCCAAATTAATTGCTTTTTGTAGGTCTCCAGATTGATATTTGGCTATGGCTTTATATAAAGTTTCTGTGGCTGAGTAAGCTTGAGAATTATTAAATAAAGAATATACTCCTAACCCTAATAAAACGGAATTAATTAATAAGCCTAATCTTAATTTTGCTAGTAATGGTTGGGATTTTTGATGTGGTTTTTCAATAGTTTGATAAGATAATTGAGATTCTGATATTTGTATTTCTGCTGGGTTATTTACCCATTCTATATGCTTGAGTACCCATAGTGCTTCATGAGCGGATTGAAACCGTTCTTGATGTTGATAACGGATCATCTGATTGAGGAAAGCAATTAAATAATCATTAATTTGGGTATCATCATCACACCAGATAATTTCATTGGTTTTGGGATCAATTTCTAATTGCAGAGGTGCAAGTCCTGTAATAGCCTGAATAGCAATTATGCCCAAGGAGTAAAGGTCACTATTGGGTTGAGTTTGACCAATGAATTGTTCTGGAGGAATGTAACCCAAGGATGTTACAGGAATTTGATCTATGGATAATTCGGTTTCAATACTAAAATCTATTGGTTGAATTGAGCCAAAATTAATTAATACTAATCTGGCATCTATAGCTCGTCTAATTAGGTTTTCTGGTTTAATATCGCAATGAATAAAGCCTTGAGAGTGAACAAATTCGAGAATATATAGGGCATCCTCTAGAAATTTAATAACGTCAATTTCACTCCATTTACTTGAGCTTTGTGGGCTAGTTGGTAGTTCTGCTGCTAAAGACTCTCCAGGAATAAATTGTTGTACTAAATAAAAACGTTCATTTTCTTCAAAGCAGGTAATTAATTCGGGAATTTGGGGATGGCGACCTAAGTGTTTGAGAGTTTCAGTTTCTGTTAAAAACCGTAGTCTGAGATAGTCAAAATAGGAGGTAGATTGATAGTTGTTAACTTTGAGTTGTTTAACAACATATCTAGGTTTTTCTGGATGGTGCATATCTACCGCGATAAATGTTTGCCCAAACACTCCGGCACTAAGTGGTTGAACAATTTGGTAACGCTCTTGTAATAGTTTGCCGATCATTTGGTTATTCATGATCTAATTACTCAGAAATCCTTCTATATCTTTTCTGACATCGGCTACTATTTTCCGGAATTATAGAAAATAATTCAGTATGTGAAATATTTAATAATTATTTCAGTGTTTTTACTTATGATCTTCTTTTTCTGCAAAGGTATCAGTTAATGGTTTGACGACTTTAGCGATCGCTTCTTGCACAAAAACTTTGATAAACTCATCGCGGCGATTAATCTGAAATTGTTGCTGCACAACTTCTGTCATCCCCCCATCACCCCAATCTTGATCATGACGAAAGTATTCAATAAAACTTTTCCCAGCAATGCGGGTTAAATATGCGGCTGTCACCCCTTGAATTGCTCTTCCCACAATAAAAGTAGCCACATTGAGTTGCAAAGCAGTTGATAATAATTCAATTGCCCCTTTGACAATCCCTAAACCAGCAATAGTTTTTCCTAAAGATAGGGCTAATTCCTTGCCCCTTTCCATGTTTAAATCGCAACCATAAAGCCTACCAATTTCTACTACCATTTGAGCATTAACCGCCGCAGTGGCGAGTAAGTCTACCATTGGCAATGGGGTGACAGAAACCACACCTGCTCCAATCCATTGATACCTCTCAACAATTTTATCAGCTTGCCGACGACGCTGAGAATCTATCATTTTACGGGCTTCTTCTCCTAAGCGTAAAGACTGTAAGAGAATATTGTCTGCCACTAAGTCTTCACCTTCAGCGCGTAAAATGGAAGCCATACGCCGTAACAAAGGAATAATATCCGCTTCCGGTTGGAAAGTTTCGCCAGTTTCTAATTGGGCTATTTGGGGATTGGCAGCGATCGCCACCACATCATTAGTAGCAATAAAACTCCGTACTCGCTCCCGTAATCTCGCCAAGATTGATTCTATGTCAGTTTCAGTGTATAAATCTGTTTTATTTAGAACTAAAAGCGATCGCTTACCAATTTCCGCCAACCCCCGCAATGGCTCATATTCAGAACGGCGTAAATCATTATCCACCACAAATAACAACAAATCCGCCTCCGTCGCCAAAGCCCTAGCCAATTGTTCCCGTTCCGTACCCGCCACCCCCGGTTCTAAAATCCCTGGAGTATCAGTAATTAATATCTTCCGTTCCAAACCCTTCAACCGTAAACAATAGGTTTCTCCCACCTGAGTCGTCCCCATTGGTGCATTCACTTCACCAACTATCCGCCCCATAATCGCATTCACCAAAGAAGTTTTACCAGCACTACCAGTACCAAAAACAACAACCTGAATTTCCCCTCTCGCTAAATTCGCCTCAATTTCCTTAGTCCGACTCAGTAAAGCTTGGCGTGTCACCTCATCTTGAATTTGGGCTACTTGTTGACGTACCGCTTGCAAAGTAGAAGAAGCCGCATCCGATTTAGCTGCTGGAATTTGGGCAGAAGTCACCCTTTGACGTTGACGACGGGATTTTTCCTCCCCCTGCCGCAGCACCAATACATAATAAATAAACGCAGCAATCAAACCACCAATCAGTAAAACTAGCAGTAATAATAGTAAATTACCCAACAACGGCGAATAGGACAACTGCCAGTACAAGCGGGAAAGAGAATCAATTAGCCATAGGGTTAACGCCAAAATGACGATTAGGCCAACAATTAGTGTAACAATACGAGACAAAGGCATGAAGGATAGAAGTTATTACCTGTATAGTGGTTTTCTCAGCTAGAAACTAAAAAGCAACAATTTTTGATAAACTAATATTTAAGTGTATGTGTAGTGTTGCCTGATTGACTGACTGTTAAATTCTCCATTTTCTACCTGCTCTCAATTCATGGGAAAGTTAAATGCCAAGTTACAATGTCAACCACCCATCACTTCCCTTCGGGTAAGTGAGAGCTTGTAAAAGCCTAGTTGACCAGACTCAGTTCTTAACCGAACTACGTTAGAGGTAAGAGTTAAAGACCTACCAGGGGATGCGTAGCTAGTTCCCTGCTCTAGAACTTAAAAGTTAAACAGGCTTAAGGGTTAAACCAGTGCTTTTAAGATAGTTACCGACCTCTAACATTGTCAAAGCTAACATTACCCCAGAAAGGGGAGGCTCTTCGGAGCAAAATATTATGTCCAAAGTATTTGTTTTAGGGACTTCCAATTAAAAAAATCCCCAAAAGTTTCTTGTGGTGCGGGACGAATTGCCCGCTAATTACCAAGGACGGGCAGGATGCCCATCCCACAAAATTGGGTAATTTATTTTTGGTGTTCCCTTAGACACTGAAAAAAGACCACTAGACTCACAAAAAGGACGGTTACGAATATGGAAAATCAAAGATTTGTTAATTGCTCAACTGTCCCTCTCATTGTTTGTGCTGGCGCACAAAATTACTCAAGGGACGTTTCACAATTAACCCTCCATTCCTCCCATCACCAAGCTGAGTACAGTTTTGGTGGGGGTCTCCTGGAGGTTTAGTTAAAAAAACCCACCCTTACTAAGTTTAGGGGTGGGTTATTCGGTTACTTATAAATTATGGATTTGGGAAAGTGGCAAATTAGAACATACCCATGCCGCCCATGCCGCCCATGCCACCCATACCACCCATACCGCCCATGCCGCCCATACCGCCCATGCCACCATCAGGAGACCCAGCGGATTGTTTTTCAGGCTTTTCAGCAATAATGGCTTCGGTGGTTAGTACCATACCGGCAATAGAAGAAGCGTTTTGTAAAGCGGAACGAACCACTTTTGCGGGATCAATAATACCAGCAGCAATTAAGTCTTCAAATTCACCTGTAGCTGCGTTATAACCGATATTCAAATCAGTTTCCCGAACTCTGGCAACAATGACAGAACCTTCTGCCCCAGCGTTCTCTGAGATTTGCCGCAGGGGAGCTTCTAAAGCTTTTTTAACAATATCAGCACCAATTCTTTCTTCGGGGGTGAGGCTGTTTTTAATTGCTTCTATCTTGGTAGATAGATAAATTAAGGTTGCACCACCACCAGGAACAATACCTTCTTCTACTGCGGCTTTGGTAGCGTTGAGTGCGTCTTCAATCCGCAAGGTTTTGTCCTTGAGTTCGGTTTCTGTAGCGGCACCGACTTTAATTACGGCAATCCCACCAGCTAACTTAGCAATGCGTTCTTGCAGTTTTTCGGTATCATAGTCGGAATCAGTTGCGGCTAACTGTTTACGAATTTGCTCAATCCGAATTTGGATTTCTGGTTTAGCAGCATTACCAGCCACAATGGTGGTATTTTCCTTGTCAATGTGGATTTTCTCCGCAGTTCCCAACATTTCCAAAGTGGCAGTATCTAAGCTTAAGCCAATGTCTTCAGAAATCATTTGTCCATCGGTGAGAATGGCAATGTCTTCTAACATAGCTTTGCGACGTTCGCCAAACCCAGGAGATTTAATCGCTGCGATCGCCAATACACCACGCGCTTTATTCACAACCAAAGTTGCTAAAGCATCACCATCTACATCTTCGGCAATAATCAATAAAGGTTGACCTGAACGGGCAACTTTTTCCAAGATGGGAACTAAATCTTGAATGCTGCTGATTTTTTTATCGGTAATCAGGATGCGAGCATTTTCAAACTCTACTGTCATCCGTTCGTTGTTGGTGATGAAGTAGGGAGAAATATAGCCTCTATCAACCTGCATTCCTTCTACTACTTCTAGTTCAGTGGTGAAGGATTTAGATTCTTCAACGGTAATTACACCGTCTTTGGTCACTTTCTCCATCGCCAGCGCGATCATTTGTCCCACTTCAGCATCATTACCAGCGGAAACTGTGGCAACTTGGGAAATGGCACTTCCTTCTACAGGTTTAGCGATCTTGGCAATTTCCTTTACCAGCGCCTCAACGGTTTTATCAATGCCCCGTTTTAAACTCATGGGATTTGTCCCAGCAGCTACATTCTTTAAACCTTCCTTAATCAAGGCTTGTGCTAGAACTGTGGCAGTGGTAGTCCCATCGCCAGCTATATCCTTAGTTTTTGATGCTACTTCCTGAATTAGTCTAGCGCCAGTATTTTCTAGAGGATCTTCTAATTCAATTTCTTTAGCAACAGTGATACCATCGTTAACAATTTGGGGAATACCAAATTTTTTCTCTAATAGGACGTTACGACCTTTTGGACCTAAAGTGATTTTCACCGCATCTGCCAGGGCGTTAATACCCCTTTCTAAAGCACGCCGTGATTCTTCATTAAATGCAATAATCTTAGTCATGTTTTATTTTTCTATTGCTTCCATTAGACAATTTAGCACTCACTGACCAAGAGTGCTAATCCCTTTCCCCAATTTAGATTAACAATCAAAATCCCAAAATTGATTAATATTAACAGTTGATACTTATGTTTGACCATAAAACTAATGATTATATTGGGAGCAGATGAACTTAGCAAACTCCCTTAAATCCCTTGGCATTGCTGACCCTAGCGGCTCCGGCTGGTTAGCTGTAGTATTTACGTTTCTATTAGCTTTAGTTGTTACCTGGCGTTTAATTCCCACAATTCGCAAATTTGCCTTAGAGGTAGGTTGGGCAGATCAACCCAACGCCCGACGATTGAATCAAGAACCTTTACCTAATGCGGGAGGTTTGGCAATCTACGCGGGTGTCATTGCGGCTTTGGTCTTAGCTAGTCTCTTGCGACCGATTGAACTGCAAGGGGTTTTAGCTCAGGTCTTAACGATTCTCCTGGGTGGTTCAATTTTAGTTTTAGTGGGCTTTATTGATGACCAGTTTGGTTTACCTCCATCTGTGCGTTTATGGGCGCAGGTAACAACAGCACTTTTGTTGGTTGGTAATGGAATTAGCATCAAAGTTGCCTTTGGTACACCCATTGATTCCCTCTTGTCTATGGCGTTAACGGTGCTGTGGGTGGTGGGGATCACTAATGCTGTTAACCTCATGGATGGGATGGATGGTTTGGCTGGTGGAATCAGCTTTATCACTGCTATCAGTTTGTTAGGCGTGTCTGCCCAGTTTGATAATCGCGCTGCTGCTACTTTGGTTTTAGCGGCTTTGGGAGGGGCGGCGCTGGGCTTTTTACGCCATAATTTTCACCCCTCACACATCATTATGGGTGATGCTGGTGCATACTTTTTTGGCTATGTGTTAGCAGCAACCAGCATTTTAGGCAAACTCCAGTTAAATACAATCTATGCCCTAATCCCCACAGTTTTATTTCTGCTGTTGCCAGTGATTGACACTACTCAAGTGTTTGTACGCCGACTGATGGCAGGAAAAAACCCTCTGAGTACACCAGGTAAAGACCACATCCATCATCGCTTGTTGGCTTGGGGACTATCCCAACGCAATGCAGCTTTTACCCTCTGGTCAATTACTTTAGGTTGTAATTTGCTGGCGATGAAAGTCCAGGGTATGAGTTTATCTGTGATGCTGGCTACTGCTGTCGGTATTATTTTGCTGTTAGGCCTTACCTTTTGGCAAAGAATGTTGAATAATTCGTGAATAGAGTACAGATATAGATCCCCGACTTCTTTGAGAAGTCGGGGATCTGAGTATTATAAAACTACATCACCATACCGCCATCAACATTAAATACTTGTCCTGTGATATAAGCTGCGGCGGGATCTGATGCTAAAAAGCGCACCATGCCAGCAATTTCTTCTGGTTTACCAAAACGCCCCAGGGGGATATATTGCAGGATACCATCGGCTTTGATATCGCTGGTCATGTCAGTGGTAATAAAACCAGGAGCAACGGCATTGACAGTGATGCCACGAGAAGAGAGTTCTTTAGCTACTGTTTTGGTAAAGCCAATTACTCCGGCTTTGGCTGCGCTGTAGTTTGCCTGTCCAGGGTTGCCCATTTGTCCCGCGACGGAAGCGATGTTAATAATCCGCCCCGAACGTTGTTTAAGCATAATTTTACTTACAGCTTTTGTACATAAAAATACACCAGTTAAATTTAGGTCTATAACTGCTTGCCATTCTGCTAATTTCATTCTTAATAGCAGGGTATCACGGGTAATACCTGCGTTATTGACTAAGATATCCACGCGCTGGAATTTTTCTAAGGTGGTTTTAATGAGTGTATCTACTTGATTTTCTTGAGAAACATCTGCTTGGAGGGCGATGGCTTCTCCTCCTGCTGCTGTAATTTCTGCGACTACTTCATCTGCTGCTGTGCTGGAACTAGCGTAGTTAACAACTACTTTTGCACCTTGGGAGGCTAATTGGATAGCGATCGCTCTACCAATTCCCCGTGATGCACCTGTGACTATTGCAACCTGATTTTTTAATAAACTCATCTATTTTTCCTCAATTTTGTGGAGATACCGCGCTAATTATCTTATAATTTTAAGTTAGACGGAGGTGAAAAATTTATTGATGCAGTTAGTTAGTCAAGAATACATCGAAATTGCTGCTAATGTCCGAAGTGGAAAACCCCGAATTGCTGGTACTCGTATTGCAGTAGAGGATATAGCAGTTCTACATTTAAAACTGGGGTATTCTCTGGTAGAAATTGCTGGTAAATATAACTTGTCTCTGGCATCTGTTTATGCAGCAATGGCTTATTATTTTGATCATCGAGATGAGATTGATGCACTCACTGTGCAAGAGGATGAATCGGTTGAGGTACTAAAACAAAATTATCCTTCACGTCTTCAAGAAAAGCTCAAACAGTTGAGAAATGAGTGAAAAAATTCGCTTTCATTTAGATGAAAATGCTGATCCTGCGATCGCGCTTGGGTTGCGTCGTTATGGAATTGATGTTACAACAACTAATAGTGTGGGATTACGTACTCAATCCGATGAAGTCCAATTAGGGTTTATTCAGGAAACGCAACGAGTGCTGTTTACCCAAGATACAGATTTTTTGATTATTGCGAGTCGTCAGCTTGATCATCCTGGGATTACATACTGTAAAAAAGGAACTCGTTCAATTGGAGAAGTCATTGAAACTTTGGTTCTGATTTATGAGGTGATGACACCTGAAGAGATGGTAGGACGTGTGGAGTTTTTGTGAAATTAAAGCAACATTTAAAGACTTGTATTTTTAAACCCTCCTTATTATGAAATGAAGGGATAATAGCTTTAATCTATTCTGGGAAATATTTGTCAATAATTGTTTTTTCTGGCGCAATTATGCCAAAATATACAGAAATGCTTCTGTATCATTATGATTGGGCAAACATTACAACGGCGTTACAAAATTACTAAGGAGTTAGGAAAAGGGGGGTTTGGCAAAACCTATTTAGCTGAATACCCGTTTGATTTGCCTGTTACTCCCCAATATCACTGTGTTGTTAAAGAACTTATCAAACCCCCGACATCCGAATTAGATACAGAAGAAAGGTTTAAAAAGGAAGCAGCAATCTTATTCAAGTTGGGAAAAACCCATTCCCAAATTCCTGAACTGTATGACTTTTTTGAGGAAAACAGAAAATTTTATCTTGTTCAAGAATACATTGATGGACAAGACTTGAGTTATGAAATAACTTCAGGTCAAGAATGGAGTGAGGCTAGTGTGTTAATTCTGTGTATTTTTGGAGGGATTGTCCAGAAAATTATTGGTGTTACCGTAGTTTACACCGAAAGCATCTGTTCCAGGCACGTTCTCATAAAAATATGACGACATATTTTGTGCA
>NZ_JADEWA010000167.1:0-10533 GCF_015207865.1 Dolichospermum sp. LEGE 00246 | reverse complement strand
GACCTTATTAGTCCAACGGAGAAAATAATAGGTATTTTCTGTTTTTAATTTATCAATTAATCTCAATAAATCGGGAACTGATAAAGGTTTTTCTTGATAACCAACAAAAGGCTTCATTTTGTAACTCCTAATAATTGACTCCAAGACCTTACACTCCGCTCAAATAAATCATTAACTGTTCCTTCCTTCCAAGTTAGTTGCACACCAAAACCCAATTCCATTTCTTGGGCTGCAACTGGTGAATCTTGACGATCTTCTGATAGAAAACTATATAAATTTGCTTCATCCTTTGTTAGAAATTCACCAACTCCTAAAAGATGGGTATTTCGCCATTTTTTGTTAGTACCAAAGGCACAAATTTCTTTTTTATCTTCTGATAAAATACAACCAGGATATTGCACAACTGCTTGATTTAACTTAATCTCTACAGTACCCAAACCGCGAGATTTAGCAAAACCTAAGCCAAACCAACCATCATGTAAGTCGCGTAATACTAAACCTATTAAACCTAACTGTGCAAGAGTGAAGTTTTTTAAATGTAATTTGGTTTTAAATTCTCCAGCAGTACAAACTTGATAATTAAATGGTCCAACAGCAACAGAACCAAATACTCTATCTATTGCAACACCGTTTCTTTCTTCAGTTTTTACTACTTTAGAATTATCTGGATAAGCATCCTCTATTCTAATTCTACTAGCAATAGAAGTATTCCCAAACATTTGATCAGTAAAAGAGGAAAGTTTGTAAATCTCGCTAGACGATTTGATATTTTTCAAATACTCATATTTATCATTTAATGGATCATTAGCCCAAGGTAAGTTTTTACTGTTAGCTTTTTCTTCTCCTACTGTTCTCACAATCCGTTCAGCATGAGCGCGAATTGCACCTTTTAAACTGCTTCCAGGTAAGTATATGGTATGTCCTCCAGCGTGATAGGTTTCCACAAATTCCATATCTGGTTTTGTAGGGTCTGCTCCTTCTTTTCCTGATTTAATGAGAATAGGTCCATCGGGAATGATGGTTAAATCTATGGTGCAATGATTTACAAATTTTTTGTGCATAACAAGTTTGATAAGATAAAGTTTCTAGCCCACCTAAAAATGAATTCTCAAGCTAATAGCGGAAGTCGTCTAAAGACGACTATTGATTAAAAATTTAGTCCGTTTTAACGGACTTTAGCTATTAGCCCGGAACTTCAGTTCTGGGTGGGTGATTGGGTAAATGATCTCTTAAATGATTAATAAGTGCTTCAGTCCATTTTTGTTTGGATTGTTTACCATCTTGATAGCTAGGTAATTTATCACCTATTTTACTATTAACTAATTCTTGTAAATAGGTTAACAATTTTTTAGGATCATTCTCAACATCAACCCAGAGCATTTGATCAATATCTAGTTTAACAACTCCCAAACCGCGAGAACGTCCACCACCCAGGGGAATTTGTTCTGTTTCAAATTGATGTAACCCAATCATCAATAGTCCCAGTTCCCAAGGTTCTGCATTTTCAACTACTGCGCGAAATTCAAATTGTGTACTAGCTGGTACTACTTGGAAATCATACAGTTTACCATCTGCTGCTGTTTCTGTGTCTCTGTCAATGGCTACTCCGTCACGTTCTTGATATTGGTCAAACCATGTATCAGGTAGTACGGTTAAGTCACGGACTTGAAATTTACTTGCTATCCAGGGAGAACCGAATAAATGAGATATTAAATCTGTCATGTTCAAGAGTTCTTGTGTTAACTCTAAATCATTATCTTTATGTTTTTCTTTTAAATCTTTAACGAAGATATTTCTAGCTGAAGTTGTAAAATCAGCCGGATCTTCAGCAAAGCTAGAATCAATTCCTCGGAGGAAACTTTCTAATCTTGATCTTAATGCACCTTTAAAGCTAGAACCTGGGATTAATGGTTGTCCTAATGCGTCTTTAATGACGGGTAAATCTGTTCCAATAGGTTCGGTGGAACGTCCTGCACTAATTCTTAATGCGGTGATTGTGGTGAGTGTACCTGTGATTTCTAGGCGGTTTTTAAATGTGTCAAACATAGATATTGATTGTTAATTAGATATTGGCAATAATTTCCTCAAATTCCTATATTCATCGGAAATTGATGAGGTTGTATTTGTGGTTTATTGGTAACTACAGAACTAATGGAGGATTTAATGAAATTAACAAATACTTCGCTTACATCTTCATAATCATTGCTAATAATTGGCTTAAATCCATGAGCAAATAATGATTTATTCCTAACTTCTAAAGCATTGATAATTTTATTGGCATTTTCCAGGTAAATCTTACCTATAGGATCATCAGGAAGTTTGGTTAAAAGCTCATAACTATTTCTTAAAGCTATTTGGATTTTTCCCTTAGCAGGAGAACGTTTTTTCTCATATTCATTCCGCAAATTTTCTGGTAGTTTTTCAGTATTAATATCACCTGTTTGAATACCATAAGCTTTTAACAAACGAATCTGCGCTAATAATTCTAAAGCCCGGTAAAGTCTACCCACTGCATCATCATAACGTTGTTGGGTAGCACGTCTTTCTGCATTTAATATTAAGTCTTGAACTATTTCATAACCATGTCCTTCTGTTCCATTACTAGAATCAAACTTTTCATCTATTTGTCCTCTGCTATTAATTACACGCTTGAGAAATAGAGCTAAATTTCTAATTTCAGGGTTTTTCATCTGAGGTTCTAATAACTCTAAAGCATCTCTATGTTCAAATCTATCCCAAGCATCTAACCCAGAACAAGAAGCGTATAGGGTTTGAATTTGCCGCTTAATATCAGGTGGTAATGCCATTGATGATAATAAACGTCGGAGTTGTGCGATCGCTGCTGGATAGTTATACTGTTGTAAGAAAATAGGTAAAAATTGTTCTATGGTACGCTTGGCGACTACAGGTGCTACAGATGTTTTTCCTGTTGATTCTCCTCTTTCAATTTTGATCGTGTTTGTACGGATTCCCGTAGTTAAGTATAATGTTACTTCATAGTCAAGACCTGCTGTTGCTAATCCTACAGACATAGATTTAGTACCACCTGTATAATCAGCCATCATTTGAGCATCAGTAACATTTTGTTGAATGTTCTGAATACATAATGATGCTTTAACATAACACTCTGAAAAATCATCTGGTTCTTCAATTAAAATTAAGTCTCTATCTGCTTGAAATCTCTCACCTAATTCCACTTGTATGGGAATATTTGGTAACTTTTCAATTACTTCTGTTCCCCGTCTAACTTCACAAGGAGTTCCACTTCCTATTACTTGGGATTTACTACCCTTTGCACCATCAGAACAGAGAAAAATAACACGATCTGGTTTAAGTTCACGAATGGCGGTTACGATAGGTTGATGAGAACCACCGACTGTAATTAAAAGAATTTTTGGCATGATTTAATTATCTCCTGATTTAAAGTCTTCTATACGTTGGATCTTGCATTTGTTTTGATAAAATATCAGTAAGATTAATTAATTCTTTTCCTGATACAACAACAATTTTCTTGTTTTCTGCTTGGTTTATAAATTTTTCATCTAATTCATACTCACTTGTAATAAACAATTTCACACAGTAATCTTTTCCCAACTCTCCAGCTTTTGAGCTAAGAATAGACAAATCATTAGAGTCTAACTTTTTACCAGTCTTACATTCACAAATCATAGCATTAGCATTGTTTAAACAAAATACATCTATTTCGCCTCTATAATTATCAATGTGTACACCAATTTCAACAGAATCAAAGTTGCATTTTTTAGCTGCGTAATATGCAAATATCTCTAGCCAGTCACCTTTCAGAAAAGCATAATTCTCCTTCGTTTCTAGCCTAAAGCTAATGCCTGTATTTGATATTTCAAGGTTATTGATTATTGAAAAATATTCTAGCTTTCTAAAAAATGATTCCAAATGCTCAGAAGATAGTTGTAATTTCGATAATTCCTTCTCAGATATTTTTAATCTCTTTGGAGGTTTAATATCCTCACCTGCAAGACTGCGAATCAAGGAAAGGATTAAACCTGAAGGTTCAATATTATCTACAATATATTTTACCAAATTCTCCAAATCATTATTGTTTTCATATTTTTGGTTTTTTTGAAAAATGTTAAAGCCATACATATTAATATAATTCTCTACAGTCAATCGCTTATTAAAAGGTACAGGCTGTTTACCAAAAACCAATGGAATAATCTGTGATTGGTTAGTATTCACACTAAAAGCCAATACGTTTTTATATTTTTCTTGAACATAGCTATAGACTGAAATAGCCATAGTTTGAGGTACAGAAGTTAAATTTACATATTTTAAATCTTCAACGTCTTGACAAAGATTTTCCACAGCAAGATATACTTCATCAAAGTTATTGGGATTAACAGTTATTACATCACTTTCATTAAAAACTAAATCTTGGCGTTTTTGTTTGATAACATTTTCTACACTTTTTTTATACTGCAAATATTGCTCTTCTTTATCCTGACAAAGTAAAAATTTGATTCTATCAATATCATTAAGAAACTGAAGAACTCCTGCAACTGGTGGAACAGCACTTCGTCCTCCAATTAAAACTAGCATTACTTTTTCCGACATATATCAATACCTCAATTTCTTAAATTTGGTTGGTTAATTATTAGCTGTATATTGGGTAATTGTTTAAGAATTCCCATCACGTTTAAACTTTAAATGACGAGCGCCATAACCTAAATAACGGCGAATTAATTCTAACCAAATAGGTTTAAAATCGGCTTCACAACATTCACCAATAACTTGAGCAGCTTTCTTGATGCTATGATCAATATCTTCAATAATTCGCTCTGCTAATGAACCTCTACCTCTTCCCCATTTCTTATCTCTTCCTACTTGATAACAGATAAAGTTTTTAATTACTTCTGGACTATCTGTAGTATCAGCAACACGGACTAAATTACGAAATTGAGCTTCTTCTAAATCTCCATAATTTGTGTTATCTAAAGCATTTTTAATCCAGATAACTAGATCATCTTCAGCTTGACGGATAGCTTTTTTAATTTTTAATTGCTTGTTTGGATCTGGTTGTTCTATCATTTTGCTTCCTCTCTTAATATTAAATGAAACTCATTACAAACTTGTACTTGTCCAAAACCTTCTGAAGTTCTTTCTCCTACTCCTTTCAGTTCCAGTTCTTTTAATTTATCAATCCATAATTTTTCTCTTCCCTTATCTACACTAAATAAATACACACCTCCTCTATTTGTTACTAATTCTATATCTTTCATCAAACCCCAAGCTGCATTCCAACCAGAACGATAGTTATAGCTGCTATATGCTACTTCCAATTTAAGAAATTTGTCTTTTTCTTCTCCATCATTTAATTGTGTAAATTCGTTATCTAAATTGACAAATTCACACAACATTTTTGGATAAATGACTGTAGTATGTTGCCAATTTTCAGTAAAAATAGCATCTGATTGTAGATCAAGAGTAAAATAAAAACGCTTTTCCAATAAATCATTTTCTGGTTGACCAAAAATTGACCAACATTTCCATCGTTCTTCTAGTTTTTTATTGAAATGCTTAATTCTATTTTCAACATCTGTTACAGCATTGTCAAATGTAGCTGTGATTTTGACCTTTCCTAAACCCCGTGATGTTGCACTACCTAAACGAAAGATATCTGCATGATCATTAATGAATTGTGTGAAAGATTTAGCTAAATTTAAATCAGTAACTAAAATTGAACTCTGATAAACAACAGGATTCCAGTTTTGTGATTGAGGAGTTTCTAAAAATGACTCATTTAAAACTTCAATACTATACAGTATATCATCCTCAGATGTGGCTCTTTTACGATTTATTCCTACTCTTGTTAAAAATCGAGTGTTAACTGAATGACTGCGATATTGATGTTTAACGTTATCATTGATTTTGCTATAAAAACCACTTAATGGTTCAACTCTCGCATCAGTTTTATCTTTTAAAGATTTTGGATCGCTTGGATCATAAAGATAATTATAAGCCTCTGCACAAAAACGATCAATCAGAGTATCAAAAACTCCATTAGCTTTAGGTTTAAAACCTGAATTTGTTTTAGAACTGACTGCGGTGGTGGGTAAAACCATTATTTCATCATCAACAATTTGAGAAATTAGATCATATTTTTCTTTTTCGGCTAAGAATGACTTAATAGCAACTGTTCCTACTGCTGGATAAGCATTTTGAAAAATCGCAGGTTCATTACCTAAAAACAGAGTAGCAAAATCACCACCATCTTCTGTTAAATCACGTTCTGTGATATCTGGCGTTTTTGGTTTAGATAGTTGTAGAATTTGAGATGCGATCGCACCACGAATTACAGAACCAGGAATATGATCTTCTGCTTGACTCACAGAACCAGGTCTTTTAGCAACAATAGCTAATGGAGATAAAGCTGTAATCTTTAGCTTAATTCGTTGTATCATTTTGTTTTTGGTAATAATAATTTCCAACTTTCATCATTTATTTGTAGAGTTTCTAAGTTTTCCCAACTCAGCCAACCTAACCCAGCAGACTTGCTTCCACCTAAAGCATTAATATGGCGTAAAGCAGCTAAAATCAATGGTTTAGCATATTCTGGACAATCTGGTAATAGCTGAATTTCTCCTGTAAATTTCAACTGACTATTAGGTGGAGAAGTTTCCAGAAAATACAATTTTTTCTCCTCAGAAGTGAGCCGACGACGGTTAATAGTTACACCTGGACGGATAACTTCTGGTAAATCGTCTTTTTTTATATCACAGACTAAATCATTAACAATGATACGTGATGGTAGTATGGGATTACCAAATATTTTGGAAATAAAACAATGATATCCCCTATGATTTTCTAGTTGATATTCTTCTCGAAATTCGGGATTTACTTGATCTTGGCTTGGACAAAGTGTTTCCGCTTGTGGTGCTTCAAAAATCTGCCATCCTAATGCACTCGCTATTTTTTCACATTCATGGCGCAGTCTTCCTTTCAATTGTGAAGCCGGAATTAATAATTTTCCTTCTGCATTACGAACTATTGGTTTATCTGCAAGTGAACCATCAGAACCACCAGCACCAACACATAATGCAGTGTCAATAATGGCTATTAATGGAATTTCTGTAATGTTATTTAGTGGTAATTGTTGTAAATTAATCATACTTATGATACCTCTTGTTCTGATTTTTTAGTATCAGATTTTTTTTGTTGTTTTTCAAAGAAGGGATATAAATCTACCAAATCTCGCCAGATTGTTTCATAATTAAATTTATCATCAATTTCGGTTGCTTCATTGGAGGCTTTTTCATCTTGACTTTCTTCTTTAGCTTCTTTTAAAGACATCCAAGGTGCAAGATTACCAGCATTATTTTTATCTTTGGGAAGACACCAAGCCTCTTCAAATTGTGTTTTTAAAGAATTTTGAGCTTCTTTATTATTCAATCTGACTCGAAAATAACGATAGTTGAGTATTGCTGTTTGTTTTCCTCTTTCTAGCAAACTACGAATTTGATAAAGTTGAGATTTAGGAAATTCTGCATCTATTAAAGTTTGTGCAGTTTTTAATAATCCATCTAACTCATGTAGAGTATAAGGTGCAGCATATAGTTTTAATTTTTGCTGTCCTTGTCCTAATTTAGTTAACGCATTGGCACGAAATTCACTAATACTAGAAGAAATCATTGTCACAGATTTCATAACTAAAAAATCAACTGTACCACCGTAATAGCCCGATTTTTTTAAATCTTTAGCTAGTTTTTTGGCTGATTTAAGTAATTGATTAGTCAGTTTTTCTGCATAATAAATTGGTGTATCTTCAGCAGTTATTAATACTCCTGTTGACATACTTAATTTACATTGTTTATCTGTTTTATTTTCTTCTTGTTTATGATAGCGGTGTATTAATTCTGGCTTATAAGTTTGATCTGATTTATATCTGTCTCCTTTGCTTAATAAAATTCTTTCAAATTCTTCACCAATGGTTTTAGCAATAGCTAATGCTTTATCTGCGGGAACAATTAACATAACATCATCCCCACCAATTGCTAAAATTTCAAAAGGATGAATCCAAATTTCTTTTTCACTTTTCCTTTCAGCTTGTAAAGCAGGACTTAATTTGTGTGGTGCAAGATGTTTTGTTAAAGCTGCATAAACTGATTTTTCTGTTGATTCAAAGATATCTCGGCTGAAATGACGATAACTTTCCGGGGTTTTAATCTCTTTTTGGATATACCCACCCATATTGTTACCATCTGCATAAATATAGGCAACAAATCCAGATAAAATGGAAGCATTTCCAATTTCTCTTACAGAAAGTGCTTCTTTGACTTTACTAGGATGTAAATTTTCTGAACGTATTTTACCATAATATTTATGAGGTGTTTCATATAAAAACTGCTCAAATTTATTAACCCAACTTTCTAGTGCTTCTTCTCCAGGTTTCCAGGTTAAACCAGATTGTTCATACCAATTTTTAGAACTATTATCTCTTTTAGCTATTTGTCCTACCAGTCGCTTTCGTGCTGATGCTTCAGAAAACCAAGGATCACCAGGAAGTCCTTGTTTAGAGTCATCAGAGGAACTCTTAGCATGAATTATAGCAGAACGGCGATCGCCCTCATCTCGTTGCAAATAAGGATGAGTTTCAAACATGGGAGGATAACAGCGCAAAGGTCTATTATTCCCATTGATTTTATTACCATTCCGTCGCTGATTAAATAAAGATGCTAACTTACCAGCTAATTCATTAAATGTTTTCCGTTCTTTAAAATCTGTTAATGAATGATTTTCATTTTGCTGAAAGTATGCTGAAATCAAAGGATGATTCTGGTTATTTTGATATTTTTCCAACCAAAATATATCATTAGTAATTTCATTGGGTAATAGTCCAAAACGAATTTCTAAAGGCTTAAATATAGCACCAACAGCACAGGAATTAGCTGTTAAAGTTTCTTCGGTGTAACGCTTTTCAATTGCATTAGTCAAATCATCAATAAAAGCAGCAGGACAAAAAGCTAAGATATTACCTCCCGTAGAGTAAATAACTAGCTCTGGAATTAGTGCAGCGGAAAGTTCGGGAAAATTATCTGATCTATCAAGCCATTCTTCTCTAATGTTTTGACAATATTCTCTAGCTTTTTGACACTGTTCATAATTTGAGCTTTTATCGCAACCAAAAAATGCAGGTAAATCAATTAAATTTATTCTATCTAGTAAAGCAGATGCACCGCGAATATCTGAAAGTTTAGACGCTTCAAAAACATATTGTTTAACCTTAGTTACACCACCATAAACCAAACCAACTTTAGATTTCCACAAAATTGAGTGTTTTTCAGTTGGTTGTTGTAAATCCTCTAAAGTTTCGGGAAATTGTAAATTATTTAATTCCTCAACCTGTTGAAGAATTTCTGTAACCTCTGCTGGAACTTCTTCTCCATTCCTCAAACCATCACACATTTGCTGTAAAACAGTAACATCAAACTGCGGTTGACGTTCATTACCCCAGGCTAAACACCAAGCGATCGCAATACTAACAGAATTCATCTTATCCATTTTTAGATTCTCCTGAAACTAAACCCACCAAAACCCCAGCCAAAGCCCGAATCATCGGACGCACAGAAACATCCTCCCCCCGTTTTAAGCGATGCACATTTCCTCTAAGAATCGGCGTTTCCTGGGAAATCACATCTTCCACACCCTCATAATCACTGTGAATAATGGCCACCACCGACAAACCCAGAGACTTACATAGTTCTTCCCAAGGTGCAACCTCAGTTTCATCCTTGACTAAAATCACCGCATGAGTTGCTTCCCCCATAATCAACCGGTTAGCATTGGAAATTTTACCCCCCACATCAAATACAAATATTGGTGTATTGATCCCCCTGACTTCCTGTGCCTTCAGTTGTCCAAATTCTGGGGTAAAACCCGCCTTGTACTCCGTTTTTAACCTATTTGCTAAATCTGCGTCCCGTCGTGCGGTTTCCCCATACCAAGAACCATCCCCATCTGGACAACCAGAGATAAAATAGGATTCCGGTGCATTGGGAATCTGTAACAACGCTTGTTTTAGACCTTCCCGGAAGCAAGTCTTTCCTGTGTTCGCAAACCCGCAAATCACCAATTTGATACTTGACTGCTGCTGTACCCGCACCACATCCAAAATATCCCCAACTTGATAATCAGGATGTTTACTAATGGTGACTACGTACCTATCCAGCCCCTTGTCGCCAATCTTGGGGTCAAACAGAGCGATCGCATCATACAATATAGATAATTTATCAGCTAATACCTGACTCACCAGCACCGATGTCCGACCGTTGATTTTAATCAGCGAACCCCCCGGTAACTCCCCAGAAACAATCATTTGATTCAATCTGGTAGCTGCATCACGGACAATTTTATCACCTGTAGTCAGGGTAGCACCAAATCCTACCTTTAAAACGTCACCGTCTAAACTGATATGGTAAATACTCATTAAATAGCACTGGATTATAAAATAATTAAAACATGACTCAAGTAATTTCCTCAAGTAAAACTTCAATCAATTAA